>CAZADJ010000022.1:15793-21157 GCA_964483845.1 uncultured Actinomycetota bacterium
CGAGACGTGCGCCACGTTCCGAAGTGGGCGTGGGCGCTGGTGATCGCCTTCTTCATCTTCCCGATCGGCGTCCTGCTCTACGTGGTCATGGAACGCACCCCGATCGGCGAGACCGAGGAGCCCGGCACCGGCGACGGCACGTCCCACTGATCCCCACGCACACAACGGCCGGGGGCTCGGCCGCTCGCCGGCGAGGTCACATCCCCCCGCCCCCGCTCCGGCCGGCACCCTGTGCAGCCACGAGGCTCACCATCCGAGGATCGACGTGACCGACGGGTCCGATGCCGACGTCCCACCGGGGAGCGCGGACCCGGACGACGTCGAGACGCCTCTGACCCGGCTGGCGCGTCGAGCACGGCGGTGGGTGGCCGCGCTCGTCGCCCTGGCGCTCCTGGTCCCGGCTGGCACGTGGGTCGTGGACGAGCTCCGCTTCCGCCTGTCCGGCACCGATGTGGTCGAGACGCTGGAGGGCGAACTCGGAGAGGTCGAGCTCGCCGACGCGGTGATGCTCGTGCGCGCGAACGGGTGTGCGCCCGGGACCGACGCCAGCGGAAGCGCGTTCGTCGTGGCCACGCCCTCGGGAGACGCGCTGGTCACCAACCGACACGTCGTCGAGAACGCCCGACGGGTCGGCGTGCGTGCGATCGACGCGACCACGGCGATCGACGTCACCGAGATGCGCGTCAGCGACACGGCGGACGTCGCCGTGCTCGAGATCTCGGATCCCGACCGGCTCCCGCCCGCCCTGGCGTCCCGGACCGACCCGCTGGATCCCGGGACGGACGTCCGTCTCGTCGGGTTCCCCGCGGCGGTCCCCTCGACCAGCGCGGGCACGGTCGTGGAGGTCACGACCCGACGGCTGCTGCTGGACGTCGAGGTCGGGCGGGGCGCATCGGGCTCCCCGGTGGTGGACGACGACGGACGGGTGGTCGGTCAGGTCTTCGCCGTGACCGACGACGGCCTCGGGATGGCGACGCCGGTGGAGCGGCTCCAGGCAGGGATCGACGACGCCCGACCCCTCGACCCCTGTTGACACGCTCGGCCCGACCAGGCCGCCGTGAGCTGGCTGCTGTCCTGACGCCCCCGTCGCACGTGACGTGCGTCACCGCTCGATCGCTCCCCGGGGCCGCGCCTCGGGCCGAGAGGTGACGGCCGCGGCCGTGATCGCCGCGACGGGGAGGACGAGCAGGAGGTTCAAGGCGGACGAGTACCCGCCCAGGTGGTCCAGGCCGAGGGAGAGGGCGAGCGGCCCGAACGCCGTCGCCGCGACCATGATCGTCATCACCGCCCCGCGGATCGCGCCGAGGTGCCGGGTGCCGAACAGTGCGGGGATGACCGCACCCTCGATGGTGCGCACGGCACCGGCCGACGTGCCGAGCAGGGCGGCGTAGACCAGCACCCCCGGGCCGGGGGTGACGTGCTGGACGACGACCATCCCGCCCGACAGGGCGAGCATCGCGATGACGAGCACGGTACGGGCGCGGACCCGGTCGGCCAGCCAGCCGAGTGCGAAGGTCGCTGCGATGCCGGCGACGGTGAGGGGGACGAACACGGCAGCCGCCTCGGTCGCCGTGAAGCCCCGATCGCCGAGCAGCGAGATCTGGTGGAAGGTGACACCCGTGCCGATCATCGCGCTGGTCGCGACCGTCGCCGTGACGGTCCAGAACGCGCCCGTGCGCAGGGCCTCCCCACGGGACAGTCCCCATCCTGGAGAGGAACCCGTCGCGGCTCCGCGGTCGCGGTGGTCACCGTCAGGGGCTTGACCGAGATCCGCGGGCCGGTCGCGCATGAGCACGCCCACCGACGGGACGAGGACGACCAGCATCACCGCTCCCGCGGCCATCCACGCGCTCCGCCACCCGATGGCGGCGATCGTGGCGGCCAGCACGACCGGTGCGAGAGACATCAGCCCCTGCCCCGCCGCGGTGGAGATCCCGACGGCGGTGCCCCGGCGACGCTCGAACCAGAAGGCGACCGCGGTCGTCGCGGTCAGCGTCAACGACCCCTGGCCGAGCATCCGCAACGCGACGAACGCGAGCATGAGGCTCACCGGTCCGACGACCGCGGAGGCGCCGAGGAGCGCGACGCCGAACGCCGCTGCGACGAGCGTCATGACGAGGCGGATCCCCCAGCGATCGAGTGCCCGGCCGACGACCGGGAGCGCGACCGCACCACCCAGCGTGCCGACGAGGTACGCGGTGGACAGCGTCGAGCGCGTGATGTCGAGATCGATGATCAGGTGGTCGACGAAGACCGAGATCCCGATGGTCTGGCCGGGAGCGGTCGCACCCAGGGCGAAGCCGGCGAGGGCGACGATGCGCCACCCGTAGAACCCGTCCGCGCCCAGGGCGCGCGGGCGCGCGTCGGCGTCCGTGCGGAGGAGCATGCTGCGGTGACCAGTGGTGAGGACGAGGGGCGAGCGGGCGACACTACCGCAGCTGCCCTCCGCTGCGCACCGCACGGCCGGCTGTCAGGCGGTCCGCGCGCCGGCCGGTCAGGGCGTGGCCAGCACAGGCCCTGTCGTGACCTCGGCGGGGCTGAGCCGGACCGCGATCCCGTTCAGTACGGCGGTGCCGGACAGCGGATCGAGTTCGAGGTCGTCGGCGACGAGGTTGGCGTTCACCCCGGGGCTGGCCTGGGCGACCGTCTGCTGGACGCCATCGACGTCGTGCCCGAAGCCGTGCGGCAGGCTGACGACCCCACGCATGACGTCGTCGGTCACCTCCACCGGCGCCACCAGCCGCCCGGCCCGCGACGTCACGGCGACGCGGTCCCCGTCGCCGACCCCGAGCTCGGCAGCGTCGTCCGGATGGAGGTGGAGGGTGCAGAGATCGCGTCCCTTGGCCAGCGACGGGACGTTGTGCATCCAGGAGTTGTTGGTCCGCAGGTGCCGACGGCCCACCAGGACGTACCCGTCGCTGGCACCCCCGAGGTGCGTCTCGAGGCGATCGACGTCGCCGACGATCGGCTCCGGGGCGAGCTCGATCCGTCCGGACGCGGTGCTCAGCACGTCGGGGATCCGTGGCTTCAGCGGGCCGAGGTCGATGCCGTGCGGGTTCCCCTCGAGATCGGTCAGGGTGAGGCCGTCGTCGCGTTCACCGAAGTGGTCGCCGTACGGGCCGCCGCGCAGCAGCAGATCGAGGATCCGGTCGGGGCCGCGCCGACCGTGGACGGCGGCCAGCAGCTCGTCCGGCTCCCGGCCTGCGACCGGTGACGACGACACGGTCACGAGGCGGCGCGCGAGCGTGGAGGCGACGAAGTCGTCGAGCGCGTCGACCTCCGCCTCCGCGCCCTGACCCGCGGCGATCCCAGCGATGCGCAGCAGGATCTCCCACTCGGGCAGGGCGGCCGCCGGCAGGTCGATCGCCGGCGGCGAGTAGTTCGCGACGTCGCGCACCGAGAGGTAGTAGAAAGCCACGTCGTAGTGGGACCGGGCGAGGTGCGGCTGCGGTGGGAGGACGACGTCTGCGAAACGCGTCGTCGCGGTGAGGTACGGATCGACGCTGACGAGGAGGTCCAGGGACGCGAGCGCCTCCTCCACCCGCGCGCTGTTCGGCGCCGAGCGGGCCGGGTTGCCGGCGACCGTGATGACGCCGCGGACCTGGCCGTCACCCGGGGTGAGGATCTCGTCCGGGAGGGTCGCGACCGGCAGCTCACCGAGGACCTCCGGGAGGTCGCGGACGCGGCTCCGCCAGCGCCCCGTCGCGAAGGGACGCCCGCTGCGCGGCGCAGCGACCGCCGGGGTCGTGAACATCGCCCCACCCGCTCGGTCGAGGTTGCCGGTGAGCACGTTGAGCACGTCGACGAGCCAGCTCGTCACGGTGCCGAACCGGACCGTCGTGGTCCCGATGCGTCCGTAGACGGCCGCGCGCTCCGCGGCGGCGAGCTCCCGGGCGAGCCGGCGGATGTCGTCGGCCGCCACGCCGCAGGCCGTGGCGACGCGCTCGGGTGGGAACCGTGACATCAGCGCGCGCACGGTCCCGACCCCGTCGGTGTGCTCGGCGAGGCCCCGAAGGCGGACCAGCTCCTCGGCGAACATGGTGTGGGCCATCCCCGCGAGCAGGTACGCATCGGTCCCCGGTCGGATCCAGACGTGCTCGTCGGAGACCTGTGCGGTCCGGCTGCGGCGCGGGTCGACCACGACGAGACGACCGCCACGTGCCCGCAGTGCCTTCAGTCGGCCCGGGAAGTCCGGTGCGGTGCAGAGGCTCCCGTTGGACATCAGCGGGTTCGCGCCGAGCATCAGCAGGTGGTCGGTGCGGTCGATGTCGGGGATCGGGATCGTGAGCGGGTGACCGAAGAGGTACCCCGAGGAGACGTGCTTGGGCATCTGGTCGACCGTGCTCGCGGTGAACACGTTGCGGGTGCCGAGCGCCTTGACCAGCGGTCGCGCGTAGAAGGTCCCGGCCAGGTTGTGCACGTTCGGGTTGCCGAGGTAGACGGCGACGGCATCACGTCCGTAGCGGTCGAGGATCGCCGTGAGACGATCGTCGATCTCCGCGAACGCCTCGCCCCAACTCGCCTCGTGCCAGGCATCGCCGCGGCGGATCCTGGGCCGGCGCAGGCGGTCGGGGTCGGACTCCAGCTCCCCGAGCGTCGCCCCCTTCGGGCAGATGAACCCGCCGCTGAACACGTCGTCGTCGTCCCCACGGACCGCGGCGACGTCGTCCCCCTCGAGGGTGATCTCCAGTCCGCAGGTCGCCTCGCACAGGGGGCAGCTGCGGTACACGGTCCGGCTGGTCGTCGCGTGCGTCATCGCCCACCTCCGGTGCCAGCCTCGCATCCCACGCAGCTCA
The DNA here is from genome assembly GCA_964483845.1 of uncultured Actinomycetota bacterium. GTDB lineage: Bacteria > Actinomycetota > Nitriliruptoria > Nitriliruptorales > JAHWKO01 > CAZADJ01. Next base: position 20,590 of record CAZADJ010000022.1, read on the forward strand.
GCGCGAGCCAGCCGGCCCGTGCGCGCCGTGGTCCCGAGACCCCGGGTGAGATCGTCGGCCCCACCGACGCGTACCGTGGACCCTGCTCGCCGACGGGCGGATCCGCATCCGGCGCTCGGTCGCAGGGGGTGGACGTGCAGGGACCTTCTCCCCCGACCGGCAGCGACCTGCGGGAGCGCCTCGCCGCGCTGGACCGGGACACCCGGCAGCACATCGCGCACGAGGTACGTCACGGGCGCACGCTCCGCGAGCGGGACTGGGCACTGCTGGCGGTATCGGTCGCGCGCGTCCGGCGACGCGAGGTGCTGCTCGTCTCGCTCCTCCTCCCCGGTCTGGTCCTCCTCGCGGTGCTGGCCGGCACCGTGGGGGGCCGCTGGGCCCGCGGCCACGACCCCGTCACCACCGCGTGGCTCGTCCTGAGCTGGCACGACGGCCTCCCTTGGTTGCTGCTCTGGCTCGCTGTGACAGGAGCGCTGCTGGTGTTCACCCGCTCCTACCGGGCCAGCCTGCGACGCGCCGAGGAGCGCAACCTCCGCCGTGCCACCGACTGACCGCCGTAGCGCTGCTC
>CAZADJ010000023.1:0-11299 GCA_964483845.1 uncultured Actinomycetota bacterium
GAACTCGTCGCGGTCGATCTCCCCGCGCGCGTAGCGCTCCTCGAGGATGCGCAGCGCCTGGCTCGTCCCACCGGCCGCACCGCCGCCGGCGATCGCCCGGACGAGCAGCACGATCCCGACGATCAGCGCGACCGTGAAGACGACGAGGAACACCAGCATCAGCAGTCCGAACACCCCCGGTACGCCGTCGATCATGCGCATCACGCCCTCTCCGGTCCCGGATCGTGGTCCGTGCCACGACCTTACGTGATGTGGTCCACACCGCCCCCGGAGGGAACGTCGGATCCCGTCGGCGAGACGTCCCGTCGCCCCGGTCCCGACGACGTGGGCAGCTGCCCCGAGCTGTACGGTCGAGTCGCTCCGCACCGGGCCGGCGGAGGTGCGGGACCGTCGAGGAGAGGGCGAGGATGGGCGGGCGACGAGCGGTGCTCGTGACCGGGGCGAACTCCGGGATCGGGCTCGCCACGGCGACCGAGCTCGCACGGCGGGGCTTCCGCACGGTCGGGTCGGTGAGATCCGAGGAGAAGGCGGCGACCGTCCACGACGCCGCCGACGACGCGGGGGTGGAGATCGAGACGGTCCTCCTCGACGTCACCGACGCGGCGCGCTGCGCCGAGGTGGTCACCGAGGTCCGTCCCTTCGGGCTCGTGAACAACGCGGGCTTCCAGGTCACCGGGGCCATCGAGGACGTCGCTGACGACGAGGCACGCGCCGCGCTGGAGACCATGACGGTCGCCCCGGTCCGCCTCGCACGGCTGTCGCTCCCCCACATGCGTGCCCGTGGCGGCGGGCGGATCGTGAACGTCTCGTCCATCTTCGGCCGGGCGACCACCCCGCTGACCGGCTGGTACCAGGCCGCCAAACACGCCCTGGAGGCGGCGAGCGACGCGCTGCGAGCGGAGGTGGCCGGTGACGGGGTCTCCGTCGTGCTGATCGAGCCCGGCGGCATCCGCACCGCGCTGTGGGAGGACGTGCGCGAGACGGTCTCGGAGCGCGACGGATCACGGTACGACGACGCCTACCGGCGCACCCTCGCGCGCATCCGACTGGCCGATCCGCTCATGCGCGCGCCGGACCAGGTCGCCCAGGTGATCGCGACCGCGATGACGGCGCGCCACCCCCGGAGCCGCTACCTGGTCGGCATCGACGCACGGACCGCGGCGCTCGCCGACCGGCTGCTGCCGACCGCCGTCAAGGACCGCATCGCCCGCCTGACGCTCGGCCTGTAGGACGGCGCGACGGTCCGCCCACCGCGCCGGAAGACGCGCCGCGACCGGGCCAGCGATGACCGCGACCGGGGTCACGGCGACGGTCGCTCCACGAGGCGCACGAGCGGACCCCGCCCGAACATCTCCACGGGGGAGAGGCCGGCTCGGCGCCACACCTGCACGGGGATCCCGAGGTCCGCCAGGTAGAGGTCACCGAGGTAGGCCCGCACCACGCGCTCCCGGTGCGCGGGCTTGAGCGCCGCGAGCGCGACGGTCACCTCGGCGGTGACGCAGGCGCCGTGCAGGCCGGTGTCGGGGTGCAACCCGCTGGGTAGGTCGACGGCGACGACCGGGACGTCGTGTCGTCGCAGCCACGCGATCGCCTCCCCGACGAGGTCATCGACCGGCGGCCGGGCGCCGACCCCGAGCATCGCGTCCACCACGACGTCTCCGGGCCGGAACGCCGGGAGGTCGAGTTCCTCCGGACCGTGGACCTCGATCCCGGTCGCTCGAAGACCGTCGACCTGCTCACCGAAGCGCGACCGGGCGACGAGGGCGACGCGCGTCTCCGCCCCCGCCGCGCCGAGCAGACGCGCGGCCGCCATCCCGGCGGCGCCGTTGCCCCCCGGTCCCGCCAGCACGCTCACGCGGACGCCGGAGAGGTCGCCGTCGGAGAGCCGGCGGACGGCGTCCGCCACCGCCCGCCCGGCGTGCTCCAGCAGCTGCGCGAGCTCCACGTGAGCGTCCTCGCGGAGCAGCTGATCGATCGCGCGCACCTGGGCCGCGGTGACGACCGGTACCTCGTCGACGGGGACGTCGGGGACGCCCTCGAGGCGGACCCGCGGGGTCGGGACGGGGAACTCGTCCCAGGGCCGCCGCTCCCGGGCCGCGCCCAGCTCCTCCGGCCGCAGCCCACCGGACCACCCCTCCAGGACCGTGTCGAGCAGGGCCGCGACCATCATCGCGGTCGCGCCCCACAGCAGGTCGTCGCCGAGCTCCCACGCCCACATCGCCCCGCGGTCGGAGAGCGGCACGTAGCGCCAGCGCTCCGGTTCGAGCAGCTCGACGACGGGGACGTGGAGGACCTCCTCCACCTCCCACGGGTTCAGATCGAGCTCGTGGGGGTCGCGCCAGCGCCCGACAACCGGCACGACCCAGAACCTCGACGGCGGGATGAAGAACGTCGGCCCGGTCCCGGCGAGCTCCACCGTGTCCGCACGGAGATCGATCTCCTCCCGTGCCTCGCGCAGCGCCGCCTGCTCCGCGGTCTCCCCCGGATCGACGCGCCCGCCCGGGAACGACAGCTGACCGGGGTGGGAGCGCAGGTCGCGACGACGCCTGGTCAGCACGACGCGCGGCCCGTCGGGGTGGTCCTCGAAGAGGGCGAGCACCGCCCCGACCCGAGCCTCGTCGGGCGGCGTCGACGCGTCCTCTGGCACGGCACCGACCGCCCGGCGGACACGGCGCCACAGCTCGTCGCTGTCACGGGCGACGGCCAACAGCGCGTCCGGCGGCGACGCCGGCGCCGGACGGCTCACCGTCTCGTGGAGATGAGGCTCCAGCAGAGGATGTCGTGGAGCCGCACGTCGGTGAGCTCGGCCGCCAGGGACGCCGGCTCGTCGAGGTCGGCCAGCGCCTCCCGGAGCTCGGCGAGCCCGTCCGCGTTGTCGATCATGTCCTCGCGGATCGCCGCCCAGTACAGCCGGCCCCGGCGGCCCCGGCGACCCTCCGTCCGTTTCGAGACGTCACGGGCGGCGTCCTCGAAGATGTCCAGGATGCGCCCGTCGAGCAGCGGGATGAGGTTGCGTCGCTTCAGGTGGAGGCAGGTGTGGATCTTCACCGGCGTGATCCCCCGCCTCCGGCCGTTGTAGAAGTGCATGTAGAACGCCTCGGCCGCGTCGTAGAGGCCGCCCTCCTCGTTGGGGTCGGCGTCCACGAGGGCGGCGTCGACCGGGACCTCGTTCCAGGGCGCACCGGGGCTGTTGTCGACGAAGTACTGGATCTCGCCCGAGTCGACGCGGACGCGGGTCCACCGGGTCAGCAGCAGGTCCTGTGCCGTCAGCTCGTTCGGGCCGCCCGGTGGGTCCGCCAGGTCGTACTTGCGGATCGTCCGCTCGTTCGCGCGGACGTAGCTCTCGACCGCGCCGACCGGGTCCTCGATCGGGCGTCCTGCGATCTCGACCTGCATGATCCTCCGTCACACGCTCACCGACGAGGCTAGCGCTGGTGGACCGGACCGGCCCCGCCGATGAGCCGTCGACCGTCGCGGCGCTCGCGCCGGCGGTCCCCGTGATCGTTCAGCCCATGCCGAGGACCAGACCGTCGAGGATGTCCGCCTCCGAGGCGACGACCTCGGCGGCACCGAACCGCCCGAGCGCGACCTCCAGGACCACCGCCCCCGCGACGATCACGTCCTCGCGTCCTGCTGCCATCGGGCCCAGCTCGGCGCGCGCAGAGGCGGGCATCGCCGCGAGCCGCTCGGTGAGCTCGCGCACGGCCCCGGCCGGGAGGCGCGTGGCGTGGATGCGGTCGGGCTCGTAGGCATCCAGGCCGAGGTGGAGGGCGGCCAGGGTCGTGACCGTCCCCGCCACCCCGACGAGCGACGCGCACCGTGACGGGTCCACACCGGCTGCCCGCAGCTCGTCGGTGCCCGCGTCCAGGATGCGGCCCGCCTCCCGCCGCGCGGCGGCCAGCTCGTCGTCCGTCGGAGGGTCCGACGGGAGGCACCGCTCGGCGAGTCGCACGCAGCCGAGCTGGAGCGAGACCGACCCGGCCAGGCCGCCGTGACCGTCGCCGACGATGATCTCGGTGGAGCCCCCGCCGATGTCGAGGACCGACGCCGGCTGCGGCACCTCGAGGGCGGCGACGGCCCCGGCGTACGCGGTCGCGGCCTCCTCCTCACCGGTCAGGACCTCCACCTCGGTGCCGATGCGGTCGGCGGCCCCGGCGAAGAAGCGATCGCGATCGGCCGCGTCGCGGACCGCTGACGTGGCCGCCACGCGGACGGCGGTCGCCCCGTGGCGCTCCCAGCACCGCCTGTAGGAGTCCAGCGTCGCGAGGGTGGCCTCCAACGCCGCGTCGTCGAGCCTGCCGGTGCGGTCAACATCCCGGCCGAGGCGCGTGATCTCCATGCGCCGCTCGAGCGTGACGCCGTCGCCGTCGACGACCAGGAGACGCACGGAGTTGGTCCCGACGTCCACCGCCGCCCGTGTCCCCTGCCCGCTCAACCGCCGGGCCGTTCGTCCGGTGGGGCCGCGGCCTCCCAGGCGGTCGCATCGGCGCCGGGAGGAGGCAGCGGCCCGTACGCGTCGCGCAGCAGCTCCTCATCGACGCACGGGCCCGGGCAGGGCATCGGCGTGAGACGCTCGTGGGTCCAGCGACCGACGGGGTTGTCGCCGGTGGCCAGGTGGTGTGCCTCGTGGACGTGCAGGCACTTCACGCGGTCGGGCATCCCGCCGACACCGGGGTGTCCGGGCAGCGGCTCACCCAGGCGATCCCGGAAGGCGACGTAGCGCTCGTGGGCGGCGGCGTAGTCCGCGGCCAGGTCGTCATCGTGCGCCAGGCGCTCGTTGACGTCCCTCATCGCCCCGTCGGCCTCGAGCCGGCCGATGCCACGGGATGCGACCGGGCAGGTCAGCCAGAACACCGTCGGGAACGGGGTGCCGTCGCGCAGGCGGGGTCCGACGCGGACGACCGTCGGCAGCCCGTAGACGCAGCGGTGGACGACGGCGTTGTCGCCACGCGCTGGACGGCCGATCTGGGACGAGATCACCGCGCGCTCGGCCGGACCCGTCGACGGGGCGTCCGCGGCGCGCTCGTAGGAGGCGTCCGGGTCGGCGCGGAGCGCGTCCCGGCGGGGATCCACACGCCGGTCGGAGCGGGTCAGCGTCGGCGTCGGATCAGCGGCGACCGTCGCGCTGGCGACGTGCCTCACCCTGGATCATCTGCGAGGAGTGCATGAACCGGCGGAGGCGCTTGTCGAAGTCCTTGTCGATCTTGCTGCGCCGCGGTGCCGGGGCCTCGGGTTCCCAGTCCGGGTCGGCCTGCTTGATGGACAGGTCGACCTTGCCGTCCTCCTTGATGTTGAGGATCTTCACCTCCACCTCCTGCCCCTCGGCGAGGTAGGCGAAGATGTTCTCCACGTAGTCCCGGTCCACCTCGGAGACGTGGCACAGCCCGGTGACGACGCGGTGGTCCTCCGGATCGTCGGGCTGGAGCGGGACCTCGATGAAGGCCCCGTACTCCTCGAGCCGGACGACCTTCCCCTTCACGATCTTCCCTGGAGCGAGCAACCGCCCTCCTTCCGTCCGGTGCCGGCCCGCGCGCCGGGTCGCACCGAGCCGATCCGTCGCTGGCGCGGACGGTTCGTCGGCTTCGTGTGGCTTCGTGGTCACCGCCGCTCCCGCTCCGTCACCCGGCTCGTACGCGGGTGAGGCGCGCGCTCGGGGAGCGACGACGATGAGGCGCCCGCTCCGGGCGCCCACGTAGAGGGTAGGCACGCGGGAGGAGGGCGGCAAACGTCCGCGTCTGGCCACCCGGCCGGAGCCGGGCGCGGCCCGTCAGCGGCCGAGGTCGGCGATCCGGTCCACCGCACGCCGGTACCAGGGGCGCTCCGGCGTGGTGGTGCGCTCCGCGGGCACGATCTCGGGGCGTTCGGTCTCGGGGAGCACCACGATGTAGGGGACCTCGCCCTCCCGGACGAGCCCGAGCTGCTCGCGGGCGATCAGCTCGATCTGCGCCGGCTCGTCGAGGTCGGCGGCGCGCGCCTCGAGGCGCTCGATCTCCACCTCGAGCGCGTCCCGCTGCTGCTCCAGCAGGGCGATGCGCTCCCGCCCCTCGAGGTGGCGGTTGACCGGCTCGGCCAGCATCAGGACGGACAGCACGAGGATCACGACGAGCGCCGCGATGTACGGGCGGTCGCCGAGGACGAACCGTCGCAGCTTCGTCGTGACGCCCCGGGTCACGCCGCCCCTCCCCCCGCGTGGTGGAAGGCGTCCCAGCCCGCGTAGCGTGCGGTGTCGCCGAGCAGCTCCTCGATACGGAGTAACTGGTTGTACTTCGCGACCCGGTCGCTGCGCGCTGGCGCCCCGGCCTTGATCTGGCCCGAGTTCACCGCGACCGCCAGGTCAGCGATCGTCGCGTCCTCGGTCTCGCCGGAGCGGTGCGAGATGACGGTGGTCCAGCCGGCCCGGTGCGCGGTCTCGATGGTGCTCAGCGTCTCGGTGAGCGTCCCGATCTGGTTCACCTTGACGAGGACCGAGTTCGCGGCCCCCTGCTCGATGCCGCGGCGGACCCGTTCCACGTCGGTGACGAAGAGGTCGTCGCCGACGAGCTGGACCCTGCCGTCGAGACGCTCGGCCAGGCGCCCCCACCCGTCCCAGTCGTCCTCGTCCATCCCGTCCTCGATCGACACGATCGGGTAGCGCTCGACGAGATCGGACTGCCAGTCGGCGAACTCCTCCGCCGACAGGGACCGGCCCTCCCCGGCGAGCTCGTAGGTGCCGTCGGCGTACAGTTCCGAGGAGGCGACGTCCAACGCGAGGCCGACGTCGATCCCCGGTTCGTAGCCGGCACGCTCGATCGCCTCGACGAGCAGCTCCAGCGCGCGCTCGTTGGTCTCGAGATCGGGGGCGAAGCCGCCTTCGTCCCCGAGGCCGGTGCCCAGTCCGCGCTCGGAGATGACCGACTTCAGCACGTGGTAGACCTCCGCGCCGGCTCGCACCGCCTCCCGGAACGAGGGTGCGCCGGCCGGGAGGATCATGAACTCCTGGACGTCGACGTTGCTCTCCGCGTGCTCGCCCCCGTTGATCACGTTCATCTGTGGCACCGGCAGCACGTGCGCGCCCGGTCCCCCGAGGTAGGCGTACAGCGGGAGCTGCACCGAGTCGGCGGCGGCCTTCGCCACCGCCAGGGAGACCCCGAGCACCGCGTTCGCTCCGAGGCTCGACTTGTCGTCGGTGCCGTCGAGCTCGAGCAGCCGCGCGTCGACCTCGCCCTGCCGGGTCGCGTCCATCCCGATCACCGCGGGGCCGATCGCGTCCTCGACGTTGTCGACGGCTCGCATCACCCCCTTGCCGGCGTAGCGTCCCGCGTCGCCGTCGCGCAGCTCCACCGCCTCGAACTCCCCGGTGGACGCGCCGGAGGGCACCGCGGCGCGGCCGGCCGAGCCGTCGAGCAGGAAGACGTCGACCTCCACGGTCGGGTTGCCGCGGCTGTCGAGCACCTCACGCGCGCGGACGTCGTCGATCGTCGTCGGCTCCACGGCTCACCTCCCCACCGGGTCGCTCCGCCCCGGTGTCCTGCTCCGTCGGCGTGACCAGCGCCGCGGGCGCGACCCTCAACGGTAGAGGACAACAACCCCTTTGGGAAACACCCGCAACATGAGCAACACCCAGGTCGGCGCCGGCGACAGCGCAGGGCGGGCAGCGGCGTGCGCGCCGTGGCCGGTCGGTCAGGCTCCGTCGCCCAACGGGACCCCCAGCGCCCGGGCGCCGAGCACCACCGCGCTCGCACCCGCGAGCGTCCCGATCACGGCACCGACCGAGCGATGTCTGCGGGTGGCGAGCCCGCCGACCAGCCCCCCGAGCACCCCTCCGCCGACGATCGCGAGCGCAGCCCCCACCGGTGCGGCGACGAGGTCGCCGCCCGCCCGCTCGACGAGCTCGAGGCGCGTGTCCGTGGTCGGCCCACCCCCACGGTCCCAGTCCTCCAGCGGATCACGGTCGGGTTCCGATCGCACCTCGTCGGGAGGCAGATCGGGGGGCCGGACGCTCTCGCGGGACGGTTCGGGTGGCGGCGCCGGACCGTCCTCGCCGTGGAACAGCTCGGCCTGGAGCGTGGTCGCACAACGCGGGCAGGCGGCCGGCTCGGCGAGCAGCCCCTCGACGAACGCCTTCGAGAGGAAGCGCCCGCACTCCGGGCATCTCGGTGGCACCGCTCGCACCTCCCTCCGTGCCGGTCGAGACGAGCCTAATACGTCGTGGCCGGCCGGGTCGGCCCCGGCCCCTTCACCCGTCCTCGTCGTCCTTCGCCGCCGCCCACAGCTCCAGCCACGCGTCCGCGTCGAGCTCAGCCGTCTGCAGGTCGCGCTCCCGGATCAGCTCGAGGACGGTCTCGAACCGACGTCGGAACCTCACCGCCGAGCGGCGCAGCGCCTGCTCGGCGTCCACCCCGGCGACCCGTGCGGCCGCGACCGCCGCGCCGAGCAGGTCGCCGACCTCCTCCTCACGGGCGTCGGGGTCGTCGGCGGCGGCGAGCTCGTCGAGCTCGGACCGGATGCGCTCGGCCGGCCCGTCGAGGTCGGACCACGCGAACCCGAGCTTCTCGGCCCGCGACTGGAGCTTGTCGGCCAGCTGGAGGGCCGGGAGCGCCCCGGGGACGCCGTCGAAGACGCCCTCGCGCTGCTTCTCCTCCGCCTTCAGCTCCTCCCAGTTCGCCTTGACGTCGTCGGCGTCTGCGACCTCCACGTCCCCGAAGACGTGCGGGTGGCGGTGCACCAACTTGTCGGCGATCCCCCGGGCGACGTCGTCGAGATCGAACGCGCGTCGATCCGCGGCGATCTGCGCGTGGAAGACGACCTGGAGGAGCACGTCGCCGAGCTCCTCGCAGATGGCGTCGTCGTCGCCGTCGTCGATCGCCTCCAGCAGCTCGTAGGTCTCCTCGACCAGGTGGCGCGCGAGGGAACGGTGGTCCTGCTCGAGGTCCCAGGGACAGCCGGTCTCCGGGTGACGCAGCGCCCGCTCCACCTCGGCCAGGCGCAGCACCTCCGCGCCCACCGGCTCCACGTGGAAGACGAACTCGATGTCGACGCCGGCGCGGGTGGCCTCCATCCCGACCGCACGGGTGAACTCGTCACCATCATCTTCGCCCAGGAGGTACACGACCTCGCCGTGCGCGCTCAGCTCGATCAGCGCACGGACGAGGCGGAGCTCGTCGGGGTCGCCGACACCGAGCAGATCCCGCCCGGTGAGGTCGAGTCGAGCGGGCTCGAGCCGCCGCAGATCGATCTCCGCGAGGTCGAGGTGGCCCGCCGAGGGGTGGTTGTCGGGATCGCGGGCCCAGACCCGCTCGGCGGAGGCGAGCGCGGCCCACGACTGGAACGGGAAGTGTCCCGGCAACCGCGGGGACGTCTCCACCAGGACGACGCGACGGCTCCGGTCCCGGCCGCTACCCGTCATGTCCGGCTCACGGATCCACGTCGTCGAGCTCGTCCAGGTCCGGAAGCTCGCCGGTGTCCTGGGGCGGCCGCCGCTCGAGCGGCTCACGTGGAACGACGACCCCGGTGTCGGGATCCCACTCGCCGAAGCGTGGGTTCACCCAGACGTCTGCGTCCTCGAACGCCGACGTGAGCCACGCCTCGTACTCCCGCTGGGCCGCGGACCCCCCGAGCTCCTCACGGATCTCGTCCTCCACCTCGGCGAGCGGCGTCTCCCGGAAGCCCTCGACGCGGATGATGTGGAACCCGAACTCCGTCTGGACCGGACCGACGACCTCACCCTCGTCCGCGGACCAGAGGGCCTCGTCGAAGGCCTCGACGTACGCACCGCGCGGGTTCTCGCCGAGGTCCCCGCCCCGCTGCGCGCTGAACTCGTCCTGGGAGTGCTCCTCCGCCAGCTCCTCGAAGTCCGCACCGTCGTCGATCTCGGCGAGCAGCGCCTCCGCCTCCTCCTCGGTGTCGACGAGGATGTGCGACGCCTGGGCGACCCGGTACCGGCTCTCACGGCGCTCCTCGTACGCGGCCTCGACGTCCTCCCGGTCGACGTCCGCCGCCTCCGCGAAGTGGGCGTTCAGCGCCTCGCGCCGGACGAACGCCGCCAGCTGCCGGCGCAGGTCCTCCTCGGAGAGCCCGCGCTGCTCGAGCTCCTCGAGCAGCGCCTCGACGCCGCCGAACTGCTCGGCGAGCACCTCGAACTGCTCCTCGACCTCATCCTCGGCGACGGTCACACCGAGGGCGTCGGACGCCGCGGTGATGATGTCGTCCTGGATGAGTTGGCTCAGGATCTCGCGCTGGAGCTCTTCGATCTCCGCGTGCTGGTCCGGGGTGACGTCGGTGTCCATCCCGGCCCCGATGAGCTGCGCCCGGAGGAACGACTCCAGCTGCTCGATCGCGATGGTGCGGCCGTCGACCGTGGCGGCCGCGTCGGAGACGGAGCCGGGCGCACCGCCCGTGCCGCACCCGGCGGCGACGAGCAGCGCGAACAGCAGCGCGACGAGCGTGGTGGGACGCACGGTGGCTCTTCGATCGGAGGTGACGTACGCGGCGCAGGCTACCCGCTCCCGACCGGTGCGCGACCGACGCGCGAGCCGCGGACGGCACGCGCGAGCTCGCGGACCGCGAGGACGGCGAAGAAGGTCGCGACCGTCATGCCGGCCATCGTCGCCCCGGCGGCGGTGTCGAGGTGGAAGCTGACGAGGAGTCCGGAGACGACCCCGAACCACCCGAACCCGACGGCGGCCAGCATCATCGTCGGGACCCGTCTGACGACCAGGGACGCGGTCGCCGGCGGCGCGACCACGAACGCGAAGACGAGCAGCACCCCGATGGCGCGGAACGATGCGATGATCGCGAGCGCGAGCAGTCCCAGCAACAGCGCGTGGGCGAGGCGCGGGCGCAGACCGAGCAGCGCGGCCTTGCGTTCGCTGAAGATCAGCACGAGGAAGGACCGGTACAGGGCGACGCTGACCGCGAGGGTGATGACAGCCGCGGTCCCGGCGAGGACGATGTCGCCGCTCGTCACCCCGAGCGCCTCCCCGAACAGGATGCCGGTGAGGTCGCCGGCGTACGCACCCCGTCGGCTGATGATCACCACGCCGAGCGCCAGCATGCCGACGAACAGCAGTGCGATCCCCGCGTCCTCCGGCAGGCGGGCCCGCCGGTGCACGACGCTCACGCCGGCGATCATCACGGCGGCCGCGACCGCGGCGCCGAGGAACAGGTCCGCGCCGAGGAGGAACGCCAGCGCGATCCCCGGCAGGACGCCGTGGCCGAGCGCCTCACCCATGAACGACATGCCGCGCAGCACGACCCACACGCCCACGAGCGACGTCGTGACGACGGTGACGAGGCCGGCGAGGAGGGCGGCGCGCATGAA
>CAZADJ010000023.1:11399-20971 GCA_964483845.1 uncultured Actinomycetota bacterium
GCTACCCGTCGGAGCTCCCGGGCTCAGCCGCCCAGCGCGTCCGCGATCCGCTGCGCGTCGACGCGCAGCAGCTCGAGGTAGGTCTCCGCTCCCGACCCCGGCTCGCCGAGCGAGTCGGAGTGGAGCTCGACCACCGCCACGTCCAGCCCGGTCTCCTCGGCGAGGGCCCGAGAGAGCCGGCCGGGGGACGTGGTCTCGGCGAAGATCGCCGGGATGTCGTGCTCTCGGATCGTCTCGGCGAGCTCCCGGAACTCGCTCGCGGTCGGCTCGGCGAGGGTCGCACCGCCGGGGATGATCGCCCCGACCAGCTCGAACCCGTACCGGTCGGCGAGGTAGCCGAACGACTCGTGGTCGGTCACCAGCTTGCGGCGCTCGTCGGGGACGACACCGAGGATGCCCTCCAGCTCCTCGTGGGTCGCGAGCACCTCGTCGGCGTAGGCGTCGGCGCGCGAGGTCCACTCCTGCGCGGGTCGCGAGCCGTCGACCGTCGCCAGCACGTCCCCCAGCCCGCGGACGGCCTCGGCCGTGCGGACCGGATCGAACCAGACGTGGGGATCCCACCCTCCGTGGCGGTGCTCGTCGTCGTCCTCGTGATCGTCGTCGTGGACGTCCTCTGTGGCGTGCTCCTCGCCGTGATCGTCCCCGGGGCCGTCGTCATCGTCGGTCCGCTGGTGATCACCGTGGCCGAGCTCCAGTGGATCCGAGACGCTCTCGAAGAGGAGGTGGACGTCGGCCCCGTCCGCCTCGGCCGCCTCCAGCACGTCCGTGAGACTCACCTCGAGCTCGAACCCGTTCGCGACGACGAGATCGGCGTCGCGCAGCAGGCGCGCCTGGGCCGCCGACGCCTCGAACTGGTGGGGGTCGACCCTCGGGGCCATCAGGACGTCGACGTCCGCGTCGTCGCCGACGACGTTGCTCACGATGTCGCCGAGGATCGACGTCGTCGCGACGATGTGGAGGCGGTCCCCGTCGGCGGCGTCCCCGGCGACCGGCACGTCAGCGTCCTCAGCGGAGCTGCAACCGGCGACGGCGAGCGCGACGATCAGCAGAGCCGCGACCAGCGGCCGCCGGCACGTCGACGGACCGAACCCCACGGCGGACCACCTGAACTCGCTGACTATGATAATAGGAACGCTTCTCACTCTACCACGGCGTCGGCATCGCGTCGGTGCTCACCCGTCGCGGGCCGTAGCATCCGGGCCCGATGGGAGGAGGTACCGCCGACATCGCCACCAACCCGTGGACCCGTCTCGTGATCGCGTTCGGCCTCGCCGCAGCCGTCGCCGTCGCGGCGGTCGCGCTCGTCGCCGGCACGGACCACGGGGGCGAGGTGGACGAGGGGCCGTCGCCGTACGACCTCGAGGTGGTGCTGGGCGGCGACCAGTCCCTCACGGCGGTGTGGTCGAGCACGGTCAACAGCCACGGCGTCGTGGCTGCGGCGGTCGCGCGTGGCGCGGACCGGCCGATCCCGGGGATCCTCCTCACCGACGGCCGCAACCCCGCCCAGGATCTGGGCGGCGACGCGCTGGCCCGGTCAGCGACGGTCCCCGGGATCGCGATCGACCGGCGCAGCAACGTCCTCGCGATCGACGAGTTCGCCAGCGGCGACTTCACCCGACGGCGGGCGGCGCTGTGGTCCCCGCGCGCTCCCGGGCAGCCGACCGTCCTCGTCGAAGGGGCTTGGAGCGTCGCCGGTGAGCCCGCCGCGGACACGTCCCACGTCCCCGGTCGGCGTCCGGCGATGAGCGCGATGGGGCCGGGGGTCGCCGTGATCGACATCCGCGACGGGACCGACCGTGCGCAGCACCGCGTCCTGGACGCGACCGGCGAGGTCTCGGAGGTCCTCGCCGAAGGACCGCTCGGGGCGGAGCCCGTCCGCCCGTCCGCCAGCGCGGACGGCTCGTTGGTCCTGTCGACCGGCGACGAGATCGTGGCGATGGAGCCGGGGATCCAGCGCACGCTCACGATCGTCTCGCGCGCTGACGGCTTCGCACGCCTCGGAGCGGCACCGGCCACCAGCCAGGACGGGCGTCTCATCGTCTTCGCCGCCGACCGGGGCACGGGCCCGGCGCTGTACGCGACCCGGCGAACCGACGACGGCGGGTGGAGCGACCCCGTGAGGCTCGACGGACCCCAGCCGGACTCGATCGACGAGCCGCTGGCCGCCACCTCGATGCGACACCCCCCCGAGGTCGGCGACGTCGGTGTCGTCGCGTTCCGCGGTCCAGGCGGGCGAGCCACGCGCTCCGCCGACGGGGACGGCGGATCCGCTGAGCCGGTCACGGTGTTGTGGGTGCTGGTGCTGGCCGACCGGCCGAGCACGACACGGGCCATCGAGGTCACCGCGGTCCGGCCCGTCGTGCGCCTCGGCGACCGACTGTCGGAGCGCGAGGTGACCGCGATCCATCCCCAGCCGGCGCTCGCCGCGCCGGCGGAGCGCACGGGAGCGCCCGACGACCACTGGCTGACGTTCGGAGCCGACACCGACGAGGGCGGGCTCGTCGTCCGCGCCTCCCCCGCCGGATCCGGGCTGCGCGATCACGTCACCGAGCTCAACGAGCACGAGCCCCACTGATCGACACGGCGCGCGTGCGTCGGCGGTGGGGGCCCGCTACCGTTCTGGGAACGTTTCTCATCCGATGCAGGTCGACCCGTGACCGGATCCGAGCACCGCACCCGATCGGCGCCGACGACGCCGCCCGGCGCCGCGGACGAGCCACCCGGGAGCGCAGCGGCCGTGCGCCTGCGCGACGTCCTCGTCGCCTACGGCGATCACGTCGCCCTGCGCGTCGAGGAGCTGCACGTCCCCCGAGGCGCCGTCACCGCGGTGATCGGTCCGAACGGCGCGGGCAAGTCCACCCTGCTCGGTCTGATCGCCGGGCTCGTCCGTCCCCGGCGGGGCACGGTCGAGGTCTTCGGCTCCCGGCGACACTCGCACCGGGCTGCCATCGCCTACGTGCTCCAGGACAGCGTCCCGAACGAGATCGTCCCGATCACCGTCCGCGAGGTCGTCACCATGGGCCGGTACGCGACGAGCGGGATCCTCCGGCCCCTCGGGCCCGAGGACCGTGAGACGGTCCGAGACGCGATGCACCGGACGGACATCGCCGACCTCGCCCACCGCCACCTGCGGGAGCTGTCAGCCGGTCAGCGCCAGCGCGTCTACGTCGCACAGGGCCTGGCACAGGACGGCGAGCTCCTCCTCCTCGACGAGCCCGCGACCGGCCTCGATCTCCCGACGCACGACCGCATCGCGACCGTGATGCGCGAGGAGGCCGACGCCGGACGGACGGTGATCTTCACCACGCACGACGTCGGCGAGGCGACCGCGGCCGACGTCGTCGTCCTGGTGTCGGGTCGGGTCGTCGCGAGCGGCGCGCCGGACGCCGTGCTGACCGCCGAGCACCTGGCCACGGCCTACGGCGGCCACGTGCACGTGACGGCGGACGGGGCCTTCGTGGTCGACGACCCGCACCACCACCGGCGGCCGCACGCCCCGGCCGGTTGGAGCGGTCTCCCCGGCGACGGCCCCCGGGGCGATCGACAGCCGGGGCGACCGCCCTCGGGGCGACGGTCCTCGGAACGGTTCTAAGAACGACTGTCGGTACGCTGCTACGATGGCGGCGATGTCCCAGGTGCCCGATCCCCGGACCCACGAGCTCGTCGAGGACCGCCTCCGACGCGCGCGGCAACGCTACACGCACGGACGTCGGGCCCTCGTCGAACTGCTCCTGGACGCGGGACGGCCGCTCACGATCCCCGAGGTCCTCGCCGCGGACCCCGAGCTGTCCCAGAGCTCCGTGTACCGCAACCTCCAGGTGCTCGAGCAGGTCGACGCCGTCCGCCGGGTCCTGACCCCGGGCAGCGAGAGCGCACGGTTCGAGCTCGCCGAGGACCTGACCGCCCACCACCACCACCTCGTCTGCTCCGACTGTGGAGCGGTCGTCGACTTCCGACCCTCCCGTGGCGTGGAACGGGCGCTCGAGCGGGCTGTCTCGGAGGCCGTCGACCGCGACGGGTTCGCCGCCGACCACCACCGTCTCGATCTCGTCGGCACCTGCCGGGAGTGCGCCTGACCGGGGCGGTCGGACACCGACCCGTCCGGACGAGCGGCCGCCCGCCGCTCGCCGGACGTGCTTGCATGCCGAGAGATCCAACGTGGGAGGTCCGCTCCATGGAGCGTCGGCCCGGAGCGCGGGGGTTCCTCCGCAACCTCCGCGAGCACGACGGCACCCTCGGTGAGAAGCTGCGGCTCGCGGCGCGCAACAACTGGCGCAAGATCACGACGGGCGAACCCTGCTGTGGTCACCCCGGCGAACCCGGCTGCTGACGGCCGGGACACGGTGCGTCCGGTCCGGACGCCGACGAGGTTGGCCCCCACGACCACGGTCACGACCACGGTGGCTGAGCGGGAGCTCCTGTGACCGGCTCGGGCGAGCCGAGCGGCGATCACCCCGGTACGCGCGACCTGGTCCTGCTGACGCTGAACCTGTGGGGTGGGAACGGCCCCGCGGAGGGACGTCTCGCCGCCCTCACCGGCTACCTCGAGCGGCACCGGGCGGACGTGCTCACGCTCCAGGAGGTGGACGGGTCGGGCGGTGAGACACAGGCGCACCAGCTGGCCCGCCGGCTCGGCTACGCGCACCTCACGCACACCTGGACCGGACGGACACGGCTGCGGGGGGAAGGTCTCGCGATCGTCAGCGACGTGGACCTCGAGCCGGTCGAGACGGCGCGTCTACCGTCGTCCGCGACCGATCACCCCCGCGCCGCGCAGATCGCCGACCTGCGCTGGCCCCTCCAGACGCGGGGACGGGGCGCGTCGGGACGGTCCGGACCGGCGGCGACCGTGCGGCTCGTGAACACGCACCTCGCCTGGAGACTGGACGCGACGCAGCTCCGCACACGGCAGGTGCGCGCCATCCGGGACGCGCTGGAGGTCCGGGACGGGCCCGCGGTCGTCGCCGGGGACCTGAACGACGTGGCCGGGTCGGAGGCGCTCCGCGTGCTGACCGGACCGTCGGCGGACGCCGGCGGCTTCCTCGATCCGTGCGCCACGCCAGACGACGGAACGGGTCCGCCCCGCCCGACCTTCGACGACACGAACCCCTACCTGTGGCAGCCCGAGCTGGCCGGCCGTCGGGTCGACCACGTCCTCGTCCGGGGGCTGGCCGTGCGTGATGTCGCGGTCGTCCTCGACGGGGAGTCCGGCCCGGTCGTCTCCGACCACTTCGGGGTGCGCGTCCGGCTCGCCCCACCTTGACCCGACGGGCTCAACCGTCGAGGAGTCGGGCCAGCTCGTCGCGCTCGGGCCACGGGATGGGCTCTCCGGCCGTGTCCGCGACCCCGCCACCCACGGTGATCCGCCCGATGCGGACCGCCTCGTACCCCTCCCGCCGCAGCGCATCGAGCGCCCCGTCCGCCGCCTCGGCCGGGAAGGTCGCCAGCAGGCAGCCGGACGCCAGGGTCGCCCACGGGTCCGCGCCGAGCTCGGCACAGACCGACCGACCCGGCTCGAACCAGCGCACGGCCGAACGGTCCACCGTGACCGCCACGTCGGCGGCCCGGGCGAGCTCGTGGAGCCCGGCGGCCAGCCCGCCCTCGGTCGGGTCGTGCATCGCGGTGGCGCCGAGCTCCGCCGCGCGCAACGCAGGGTCGACCACGGCGATCCCCGGGTCCTCGACCGCCCCACGGGCGGCGGCGACGACAGCCGGGTCCAGCGCGTCGAGCCGGTCCGCGAGCTCGGCCCCGAGGACCGCCGCACCCTCGACCGGGACGGGACCGACCTGGAGGACGACGTCGCCCGGCCCGGCGCCCGCCGTGGCGACGATGCGGTCGGTCTCGACGGTCCCGAGCATCTGGCCGATCACGACCGTCTGGGACACAGCTGCGGTGATCTCGGTGTGGCCCCCGACGAGGACCGCACCGAGCTCGTCGAGCGCGGCACGCACCTCCTCGAAGATGCCCCGGGTGGCGCCGGCGTCGGTGCCGGGCGGCAGCAGGAGGGTGGCCAGGAACCAGCGTGGCCGCGCCCCCGTGACGGCGAGGTCGTTCGCGTTGATGACGACCGCGAGCCGACCGACACCGCTCCCGGTGAGCGTGATCGGATCGGTCGCCACGACGAGCGCGCCCGTGCCGGTCAGGATCGCCGCCGCGTCCTCGCCGACGCCGGGGCCGAGGAGGACCTCCGGCGGCAGCTCCACCGCACCGAGCAGCTCGTCGAGCAGCTCGGCCGGGAGCTTCCCGTTCGGGATCGCCTGCTCATCCATACCCCGAGTCTGACAGCAGTACCGTCGAGGAGCCGGGCGATCCGTCCGGGGAGGGGCCGACGACAGGGATCGACGGTGGGTGCGTTCGTCCCGGGGGACTTCGCGCTCGCCTCGTGGCTGTTCGTCCGCCTCTACGGGCTCGTCTGCGTCGTCGCGTTCACCTCGCTGCTCGTGCAGCTCCGGCCGCTGTTCGGGGCGCGGGGCCTCGCTCCGATCGCGGAGACGGTCTCGGACCTCGAGCGGCGCAGCGTCGGGTTCGCCCGCGTGCCCTCCGTCCTCCGCTGGCGGTCCGACGACCGTGCGATCCTCGCGACCGCGGGGATCGGCCTGCTCGCCGGGGTGCTCGTGACGCTCGACGTCGCGACGGTCGCCGCCCTGGCCGTCGTCTGGATGACCTACCTCTCGTTCACCACCGTCGGCCGCGAGTTCCTCGCCTACCAGTGGGACGTCCTGCTGCTCGAGGTCGCGGTGGTGGCGCTCCTGCTCAGCCTCACGCCGACGCCGGGCACGGTGCCGCTGCTGCTGGCGTGGTTCCTCGCGGTCCGGGTGATGCTGTCGTCCGGGCTCGCGAAGCTCGCCAGCGGTGATCGGACCTGGCGTGACCTCACCGCGCTCACCTACCACCACGAGACGCAGCCGCTCCCGACCCGGTTCGCGTGGCACCTGCACCACCTCCCGGAGGGCACCCACCGGGCGACCACGCTGGCGGTGCTGGTGATCGAGGCCGGCGGTGCTGTTCTGCTGCTCGGACCCGAGCCGGTGCGGCTGGCGGCGGTGGTGGCGCTCCTCGTGCTCCAGGTCGGCATCGCCGTGTCGGGCAACTACGGGTTCTTCAACCTCCTCTCGGTGGTGCTGCTCGTCCCGCTCGTCCCCGACCGGCTCTGGCGCTCGCTGGTCGGAGGCGACGTGATGCGTCTCGAGCCGCCGATCGGGTACGTCGTCCCCGACCCGCACCCGGCGCTCTTCTGGGGCGTCGCGGCGGCGGCCGCCGTGGTGCTCGCGCTCAACCTCGCCCGACTGGTCGCACAGTTCACGTCGGTCCCCCGCCTCGAACGTGGACTGCGGCGGCTCGCCCCGTGGCGCATCGTCAACCGCTACGGGCTGTTCGCCGTGATGACGACCACCCGACCGGAGCTGATCGTGGAGGGCAGCACCGACGGGGAGACGTGGCACCCGTACCGGTTCCGCTGGAAGCCGGGCGACCCGGCACGGCCGCCGCGGTGGAACGCGCCGCACCAGCCGCGCCTCGACTGGCAGCTGTGGTTCGCCGCCCTCGGCGACGCCCGTCGCTCGCCGTGGCTCCTCCGCTTCGTCACCCGGCTCCTCGAGGGCTCCGACGAGATCACGCGGCTCCTCGCCACCTCGCCGTTCGACGAGCGACCACCGCGCTACGTCCGTGTCCTGCGCCGCCGCTACACGTTCACCGATCGCGCGACCCGACGCAGGACCGGACGCTGGTGGGAGGTCGGCGCCGGCGACCTCTACCTGCCTCCGTCGCACCTCGACGGGGAAGGGCGGCTGCGCACGCACCGCCGGTGGTGAGCCGCCACCGGCGGACGACGGGTCCCCGGCGCGACCGGGTGGTAAGCGTGATGGCCGCACACCTGCGACGACGACCGAGGGGTGAGCCGTGCCCGACCGAGCGGAGTTGCGTCGGATCCTCGACCGCATCGACGGGCGCGGGTACGGCGCGTACAAGGAGCTCTACGGCACGTGGCGGATCGGTGACCTCACGGTCGAGGTCGAGAAGGTCCAGGCCGATCCCTACGCGCCGCCGACACGCCTCGACGTCCGGATGCCCGCCGGCGTCACCGAACTCCCCGACGACCTGTGGTCCGACCCCGCCAGGCAGCGAGCGCTCGAGGACCACCTCACCCGGCTGATCGCCGCTGAGCTCGACCCCGACCGCACCTCGGCGTTCCGCGTCGACGCCGGCGGTCAGGAGGTGCTCGAGCGCTCGACCTGCGACGTCGGACCCGACGGTGTGCGCGCCCGCATCGCGGTGGAGCTCCCCGCGAAGGGCCGACGGATCCGCGGTCGGGAGGCAGCGGATCTCCTCCTCGACGAGCTGCCCGCCGGACTCGCTCGCGCGGTGCCGTGGTCCGCGATCGACCGGGCCGCGGCGCGCACGTTCGTCGCAGCGGTCGAGGACCAGGTCGCGTTGCGCGACCAGCTCACGGACCGTGGGCTCGTCGCGTTCGTCGCCGACGGTGCGATCCTGCCCCGACGCAGCGGCGTGGACGACCGCCCGCTGGATGGACCCGACGTCGTGCCCTTCGCCTCGCCCGACGGACTGCGCCGGGAGGTGGAGCTCCCCCACGCGGGCACCGTCGCCGGGATGGGGGTGCCCAGCGGCGTCACCCTCGTGATCGGCGGGGGCTTCCACGGCAAGTCGACCCTCCTCGAGGCGCTGTCCCGGGGGGTCTACGACCACGTCCCCGACGACGGCCGCGAGCTCGTCGTGACCCGCGACGACGCGGTGAAGATCCGCGCGGAGGACGGGCGCCGGGTCGTCCGGGTCGACATCAGCGGCTTCGTCGGAGAGCTGCCGACCGGGGACGACACCGCCGACTTCACCACCCCGAACGCCTCCGGGTCGACCTCGCAGGCGGCGAACATCGTCGAGGCGCTGGAGGTCGGCGCCGGGCTGCTGCTCATCGACGAGGACACCGCCGCGACCAACCTCATGGTCCGCGACCGGCGCATGCAGCAGGTGATCAGCGCGGACCGGGAGCCGCTCACCCCGTTCGTGGACCTCGTGCGCTCCCTCCACCACGACCACGACGTCTCGACGGTGCTCGTTGCCGGCGGCTCGGGCGACTACTTCGAGGTCGCCGACGTCGTCGTCGCGATGGACACGTTCCGCCCGCGGGACGTGACCGAGGCGGCGCGGTCGGTGGCGGATCGACTGCCCGGGCGCCGCCCCGAGGCGGACTCCTTCCCCGGCGTCCGACACCGCGTGCCCGACCCGGCCTCGATCGACGCCCGGCGGGGCAAGCGCGTCAAGACCAAGCCACGGGGCACCGACGCCCTCGGCTTCGGTCGCGAGACCATCGATCTCGCCGCGGTGGAGCAGCTGGTGGACCGGAGCCAGACAGCGGGCATCGCGAGTGCGCTGCTGCGTCTCACGGAGCAGGACCACCTCGACGGCGAGACCCGGCTGGCGAGCGCCCTCGACGCCCTGTTCGCGGCGATCGGGGACGGCGGGATCGACGTGCTGCGCGGTGGCTACCCCGGGGACGTCGCGCTGCCGCGGCGTTTCGAGGTCGCCGCCGCCCTCAACCGTCTGCGCTCGCTGGAGGT
>CAZADJ010000024.1:0-4558 GCA_964483845.1 uncultured Actinomycetota bacterium
GTCCGCGCCGTCGAAGCGGACCGCGATCACGTCGAAGCGCAGCTCGGCGGCGCGCAGGCGGTGCTCACGGAGGAACGCCGTCGCGAGGCGACGGATGCGCGCCTGCTTACCGGCGGTGACCGCGACGAGCGGGCCGCCGAACGCGTCGGTGGAGCGGCTCTTCACCTCGACGAACGCCAGCACGCCGGGGCGGGCCGCCACCAGGTCGATCTCACCGCGGAGCCCGACCCCGGACGGTCGCCAGTTCCGGGCGACGATGCGCCAGCCGTCGTCCTCGAGGTAGGAGGCGGCCAGCGCCTCACCCCGGTCACCCAGGTCGCTGCGGGGGTCGCGCGCGCGACCCTCCTCGCCGTCACGGTCCCGCGACGCGTGCTCCCGCGGCACATGGTTCGTCGCGTCGGTCACCACGGTCACCGTCCTCCGTCGGGGCCACAGGTCGACCGTACGGCTCCTCGACTCACGGCGGGCTCCGGGTTCCGCGGGCCTGTGGACGAGCGCCCCGGGGGCCGCCACGGGTACGTCGATCCGGTCCGCACGGCGGCTACGGTGCGGGCCAGCGAGCGGAGGTCGGATCCTGCAGGAGGTGCACGTCCCCGCCTTCGCGCTCGACCGCTTCCTCCCCCACATCGGGGCCGACCGCTTCGACGACTTCACGCACGTCGCCGACCGCGCGCGCCAGCGCCTCGGCCACCGCACCATCTGGAACGTCAACACGACCGCGTCGGGCGGCGGGGTCGCCGAGATGCTCCACGTGCTGCTCGCCTACGCCCGCGGCTCCGGGTTCGACGTGCGCTGGTTGGTGATGGAGGGCGGACCGGAGTTCTTCGCGCTCACCAAGCGGCTCCACCACCTCCTCCACGGCAACGAACCGTCGCGCACATCGGCCGAG
Source organism: uncultured Actinomycetota bacterium (assembly GCA_964483845.1). GTDB lineage: Bacteria > Actinomycetota > Nitriliruptoria > Nitriliruptorales > JAHWKO01 > CAZADJ01. Next base: position 890 of record CAZADJ010000024.1, read on the forward strand.
ACCGACCACGACGTGTACCGGGACGTCACCACCCGCAACGCCGCACACCTGCGCAGCCTCGTCCGACCGGGCGACATCCTCATCCTGCACGATCCGCAGACCGCCGGCCTCATCGAGGCCTTCGCCGACGACGAGGTCCCCGTCGTCTGGCGCTGCCACATCGGGTCCGACCGGGAGAACGATCGCACCGCTGAGGGGTGGTCGTTCCTCGAGCCGTACCTGGCCGGCGCCGACGCCTTCGTGTTCTCCCGCCGACAGTACGTACCGCCGCTGCTCGCCGACGCACCGATCGCGATCATCGCCCCCTCCATCGACCCGTTCTCGGCCAAGAACGAGGAGCTCGACGTCGAGACGGTCCGCTCGATCCTCCGCGTCATCGGGCTCGTCGACTTCGAGGACGACGGCGAACCGCCCCGCTTCGTGCGTCAGGACGGCTCCCCCGGCCGGGTCGACCGCCCGGCGATCATCGAGCGCGCCGGCGACCCCGTGCCGTACGACGCCCCCCTCGTCGTCCAGGTCTCGCGCTGGGATCCTCTGAAGGACATGGCCGGGGTGATGCGCGGGTTCACCGAGCACCTCGACGGTCACCCCGACGCGCACCTCGCCCTGGTCGGCCCGGACGTCTCGGGGGTGACCGACGACCCGGAGGGCGCGGAGGTGCTCGAGGAGTGCATCGAGCAGTGGCGCGCGCTCCCCGACGACCTGCGCACGCGCGTCCACCTCGTCTGCCTCCCGATGGAGGACCTCGAGGAGAACGCCGTGATGGTGAACGCGATCCAGCGTCACGCGACGATCGTCGTCCAGAAGAGCCTCGCCGAGGGCTTCGGCCTCACCGTGACCGAGGCGATGTGGAAGGCGCGGCCGGTCGTCGCCAGCGCCGTCGGCGGCATCACCGACCAGATCGTGCACGGCGAGCACGGGCTGCTGCTGGACGATCCCCGCGACCCGGCGCAGCTCGGTGCGGCGCTCGACCGCCTGCTGTCCGATCCGAACGAGGCGGATCGTCTCGCCAACGGGGCGCGCGAACGCGTCAAGGACCGCTTCCTGTCCGACCGCCACCTCGAGCAGTACTTCGAGCTCGCCGAGCGCCTCATCTGATCTCGGGTGGCGACCGTCCGCGCGGTCCGGTCCCCCGCGCCGCTCAGATGATGCCGACGGCCCAGGCGATCAGCCCCAGCACGACGATGGTGCCGACGATCAGCATCCCGATGTCGACCCACTTGCCGTCGCGGTAGCGCCGCGTCGCGTTGAACCCCATCGCCTCACTCCAGGAAGGTCGGCGCCTCGTGGTCGTCGTGCGTGAGCTCCTCCACGTTGACGTCGCGGAAGGTCAGCACGGTGACCTCCCGCACGAACCGCGCCGGGCGGTACATGTCCCAGACCCACGCGTCGGTGAGGTGCAGCTCGAAGAACGGGCCGCTGCCCTCGTCGCGCGGCGTCAGCTGCACCTCGTTGGCGAGGTAGAAGCGCCGCTCGGTCTCGACGACGTAGCGGAACATGCGCGCGACGTCCCGGTACTCCCGGTAGAGGGAGAGCTCGAGCTCGTGCTCGTAAGCCTCGAGGTCGTCGGGTGTCATGTCGCCTCGGTCGGTCGGGGGGCAGGCTCCTGCGGTTCACGGGAGGCGCGGGCATCGACGGCTCCGCTCCGCTCGTCGGGACCCTCCGGGGCTTCCCCGTCCGGGCCCGCGCTCACGGCGGCCACCGGAGCGAAGGTGCGCCGGTGGAGCGCGCACGGTCCGAGCCGTGCGAGTGCGTCGAGGTGCGCCGGGGCGCGGTAGCCCTTGTTGCTGGCGAAACCGTACCCGGGGTAGCGGCGGGCCGCGCGCACCATCATGCGGTCCCGCGTGACCTTGGCGACGATCGACGCCGCGGCGATCGACGCGCTGAAGCGGTCACCCTTGACCAGCCGCAGGCACGGCATCGCCGTGCGATCGAGTGCGAACCCGTCGACGAGGGTGTAGTCCGGCTGTGGGCGGAGCTTGCGGATCGCGTGGCGCAGCGCGAGCAGGTTGGCGCGCTGGAGACCCTCGCGATCGAGCCGGCGATGGGTGATCCGGTGGACCCCGATCGCGACCGCGTGACGGCGGATCGCCGCGAACAGTCGGTCCCGCTCAGTCGGGGCGACGAGCTTCGAGTCGTCGAGACCGTCCGGGCACCAGCCGTCGGGGAGCACCACAGCCGCGGCGACCAACGGACCGGCGAGCGCGCCACGTCCGGCCTCGTCGACCCCGGCGACGAGCGCGAACCCGCGCGTCCGCAGCGCGGACTCGAGGTCGCTCGATGGGGCCACCGGCTCAGCTCCGGTCCGACATCACGGGTTGCAGACGTCGTTGCCCGCCGCGGCCGCGGAGGCCGGCGGAGCCCCCGTCGCTGCGGGGACGTCCGGGTAGGACGGGCGGTCGAGGAGGTGCACGCGGTCCAGCGGCCAGATGGTCAGGAAGGCGCGGCCGACGACGTGCTCCTCCGACACGAGACCGAGGCTCGCCCGGGAGTCCGATGAGTTGGCCCGGTTGTCCCCGAGGAAGAACAGCTCGCCCTCGGGGACGGTCAGCGGTCCGCAGGTGCGAGGGTCCCGCTGCCCGATGTAGGGCTCATCGAGCGCCTCGCCGTTGACGAAGACGGTCCCGTCCTCGTCGATGTAGAGCTCGTCACCCGGCAGGCCGACGACACGCTTCACGAAGTCCCGGGCGTTCACGGGCGTGACGCCGATGAGCTGTCCGACGCCGCGCAGCACCGACTCGACGGGACCTGCGTCGGGGACGACCGGACCCTGGTCACCCTCGAACACCACGATCTCACCGCGGTCGAGGTCCCGGAAGCTGTAGGTGACCTTGTCCACCAGGATGCGGTCGTTGACCTGGAGGGTCGGTTCCATCGACGAGGACGGGATGTAGAAGACCTGCACCACGAACGTCCGGAGCAGGAACGCGAGCACGAACGCGATCAGGATCAGGACCGGCAGCTCGCGGACGAGGGACCTCGCGCTGCTGCGCTCCTCCGACGGCTCGTCCGGCTCGTCCGGATCCTCGTCGGGGCCGTCCACGGCCGGGATCGGGGTGGCCTCGACGCCGTCGGCGTCGAGGGGGTCGGACGGAGGTGGGATGAACCACGCCTCCCGCTCCTCGCTCCCGTCGACACGCTCGTCCCGGACCGTGGCGTCGGCGAGGTCGTCGCGCCGTTGCCGTCCGAGGCCCCGCCGGGGATCGCGCTCCGGGTCGACACGCGGATCCGCAGCCGCTCCCCCGTCGCCGTTCGGGGCGCGGACACCCCGCCGGGGCGGGAACGACTCCGGTTCGGTCATCGCGTGGTCTCGCGCTTCTCCTTGATACGCGCCTTCTTGCCGACCCGATCGCGGAGGTAGTACAGCTTCGCGCGCCGCACCTTGCCGCGCCGGGTCACCTCGATCCGATCGATGATCGGGCTGTGCAGCGGGAACGTCCGTTCCACGCCGACCCCGAACGAGACCTTGCGGACGGTGAACATCTCGCGCAGACCGCCGCCACGGATGGAGATCACGACCCCCTCGAAGACCTGCACGCGGGACCGTGCGCCCTCGAGGACGCGGACGTGCACCCGCACGGTGTCACCCGGTCGGATCTCGGGCAGATCGTCCCGGAGGTGCTGCTGCTCGACGATGTCGACCTTGTTCATCGTGGGTCCAGACCGTTC
>CAZADJ010000024.1:4658-18873 GCA_964483845.1 uncultured Actinomycetota bacterium
GTCGTCGCCGTGCACCTCCCGCCACGCACGGTGGAGCTCGGGCCGCCGCTCGCGGGTGCGCTCGATGGCACGCTCCCGCCGCCAGCGCGCGATGGCGGCGTGGTCGCCGGACGTCAGGATCTCGGGGACCGCGAGCCCACGCACCTCCGCAGGGCGGGTGTAGTGCGGGTACTCCAACAGCCCGTGGGTGAACGACTCCTCCTCCGCCGAGGCCTCGTTGCCGATCACTCCCGGCAGCAGCCGTGTCACGGCCTCGACGACGACGAGGGCGGCCGCCTCGCCACCGGCGAGGACGTAGTCGCCGATGGAGATCTCGTCGGTCGCGGCGGCCTCGTGGACGCGCTCGTCGATCCCCTCGTACCGGCCGCAGCACAGCACGAGCCGGGGTTCGTCCGCGAGCTCGGTCACGAGCGGCTGCGTGAGCGGCGCGCCGCGCGGCGTGAGGACCGCGGTGCGCGGCCGGTCCCCGTCGATCCCCTCGGGCGCGTCGCCCCCCCAGATGTCCTCCAGCGCGTCGAACCACACGTCCGCTCGCATCACCATCCCGGCCCCGCCGCCGTACGGCGCGTCGTCGACCGTGCGGTGGCGGTCGCTCGTCCAGCTCCGCAGGTCGTGCACCTGCAGGTCGACGACCCCCTCCTCGACCGCCCGACCGAGCAGGGACGCCCCGAACGGACCGTCGAAGTACCCGGGGAAGATCGTGACCACGTCGATGCGCACCGGCTACCCCTCGACCAGCCCGTCGGGTGGGTCCACGAGCACGAGGCGCGCCACCACGTCACCCTCCACCTCGACCGCGACGTACTCCTCCACCGCAGGGAGCAGCCAGATGGCGCCGTCGTCACGCTCGACCTCGAGCAGGTCGTAGGCCGCCGCGGTCGGGAGCTCGACGGAGGCCCGCACGGTGCCGAGCGGCGTGCCGTCCTCGTCCACCACCGGGACCCCCACGAGCTCCGAGACGAGGAACACCTCCAGGTCGTCGGCGACCGGCTCGGCGCGCAGGACGTGACCCCGCAGTCGCTCGGCGAGCGTTCGGTCGCCGACCTCGGCGAAAGCCACGAGGAGCCGGCCCTGGTGCGGACGGCTGGACTCGACGACGAGCCGGCGACGGCCGGCGTGTACGACCTCACCGGCCACGAAGCGCTCGGGCCGATCCGTCAGCGGTTCGACGACGACCTCGCCCCGGATGCCGTGCGGCTTCACGATCCGTCCGACCTCGACCAGCTCGCTCTCGCCGTCGGTCGGATCCACGGGTCCTCAGTCGATGATCTCGACGTGGACGTTGCCGCTCTCCGAGGCGGCCTTCACGAGGGTCCGCAGCGCCTTCGCGGTCCTGCCGCGCTTGCCGATGACCTTCCCGACGTCGTCGTCGTGGACCCGCAGCTCGAGCGTGAGGTTGCGGTCCCCGTCCTCGACGGGGGTGACGTCGACGTCGTCGGGGTTGTCGACGAGCTGCTCGGCGACGAACTGGAGCACGCGCTCCTCGGTGCTCATGCGGACTCCTCCTCGGACTCCTCGTCCTGGTCATCGGTCGGTGTCTGCCCGGCAGCGGTGCCCTCGCCCGCCGCCGGCTCCTCGGCCTGCTCGGTCTCATGCGGCGTCTCGGCGACCGGCGCCGCGGCCTCGTCCTCTCCGGCTGGGGTGTCCGCGGTCTCCGCGGTCTCCCCCGTCTGCGGCTCGTCGGCGGCCCCCTCGGAGGTCTCCTCGGCGGGGCCGTCCTCGCCCGGTGACCGGCTCGCCGGCTGGGCTGCCGCCTGTTTCGCCGCGCGCTCCGCGTGGTCGCGCTTGCGGTCCTCCTTCGACGTGTCACCGGGCTTGAAGGTCTCCCAGACGCCGATGATCTTGAGGAGGTTGCGGACGGACTCCGTCGGCTGCGCCCCGTTGCGGAGCCAGTGGAGGGCACGTTCCTCGTCGATCTCGATGCGGGACGGCTCCTCCCGGGGGTGGTACTCACCGATGATCTCGATGAACCGACCGTCGCGCGGCGCGCGGCCGTCGGCGGCGACGACCCGGAAGTGGGTCTGCTTCTTCGTCCCTTCTCGGCGCAGTCTGAGCTTCACGGCCATGGTTGCTTCCTCGTCGGGGCCAGCGGTGGGCAGGTGCGCCGGAGGCGCCTCGCGTGCTCGTCATCGTCCGGCCAACGGCGACCGACACGTACCGTCACGGACCGATCGCGAGTGGTTTCCGACGGGGCGCGTTGCGGGCCACCATCGTCACCTGCGTGGCATGCGGTCGGGCGGTGCGGCGGGTGCCGATCCGGTGTGTCGGACCCGCGGGGGCACGGAGCCCGAACGGGTCGCGGGCTGGAGACTACCGCTTCTTGCGCTTCTTCGGTGCCGGTTGCAGTCCGGGGAACCCCCCGAGGCCACCCTCACCCCCGCCGGGGAGCTGGACCTGTCCCGATCGCTGCAGCTCACGCAGCGCCTTGGCCTGCGCCGCCTGTCCGCGCACGCTCCGCTTCTTCTTCCCACCGGGGCCGCCGACGCCGGCCGTCTTCATCACCTGCCGCATCATCTTCTGTGCGTCGAGGAAGCGCTTCACGAGCTGGTTCACCTCGGTGACGGTGGTGCCCGACCCGGCGGCGATGCGCTTCCGGCGCTTGCCGTTCAGCACCCCCTTCGGGTCACGGCGCTCCTCGGGCGTCATCGACCGGATGATCGCCTCCACCCGCGCGAGCTCGCGGTCGTCGACGTCGAGGTCGCCGAGCTGCTTGCCGACCCCCGGGAGCATCCCGATGAGGCTCTGGAGCGAGCCCATCTTCTTGATCTGCTGCATCTGCTCGAGGAAGTCCTCCAGCGTGAAGTCACCGGAGAGCATCGCCTCCTCGGCCCTGGCCGCCTCCTCCTCGGAGTAGGTCTCCTCGGCCTTCTCGATCAGGGTCATCACGTCGCCCATCCCGAGGATCCGCCCGGCGAGCCGGTCGGGATGGAAGACCTCGAACTCGTCGAGCTTCTCGCCGAGCGACGCGAACTTGATCGGCGCCCCGGTGACCTCCCGGACCGACAGCGCGGCGCCACCGCGCGCGTCGCCGTCGAGCTTGGTCAGGATCACGCCGTCGAAGCCGACCTCGTCGAGGAACGCCTTGGAGACGTTCACCGCCTCCTGCCCGATCATCGCGTCGATCACGAAGAGCGTCTCGACCGGGTCGACCGTCTCGCGGATCTCCGCGGCCTGCTGCATCATCTCCTCGTCGATGTGGAGCCGCCCGGCGGTGTCCACGATGACCACGTCGCAGCCGGTCTCCCGCGCGGCCCGGAGGGAGTCCTCGGCGACGGGGACCGGGTCGTGGGTCTGGCCCTCGACCGGCTCGACCGGCGCGAAGACGTGCACACCGACCTGGTCGGCCAGCACCCGCAGCTGCTCGACCGCGGCCGGGCGCTGCAGGTCGCAGGCGACGAGCATCGGGGTGCGCCCCTTGGACTTCAGGTGGCGTGCCAGCTTGCCCGCCGCCGTGGTCTTCCCCGAGCCCTGGAGGCCGGCGAGCATGATCACCGCCGGGCGCTCGCGTCCGAGGTCGAGCGGGACGGAGTCTCCGCCCAGCGCCCGCGTGAGCTCCTCGTTCACGGCCTTCACGACCTGTTGCGAGGGCTTCAGGGCGGGGCTCTCCTCGAGACCGACGAGCTCCTCGCGCAGCCGGTCCACGAAGCCGCGGACGACCCGGAAGTTCACGTCCGCCTCGAGCAGCGCGAGGCGGATATCCTTCAGGGTCTCGTCGACGATCTTCTCATCGAGGCGGCCGCGTCCCTTCACACGGTCGAGGGCCGCTTCGAGACGTTCGGAGAGGGCGTCGAACACGTCGTCGTCCTCACGTCGAGGTTCCTACAGAGGAGGATCGACCATCGAGCCTACCGCTTCGGGGATACTCGACCCTGCGATGGACACCGACCGTAGCCCGAGCCGACCGGGGACGATCACGCGCGAGCCGACCGAGCGCATGCTCGGGTGGCTGCGGCTGGGCGCGTTCGTCTTCGGGATCGTCCAGACGACGATCTTCCCGTGGAGCCACGAGAGCGTCCCCGGCGCCGGGTTCGCCCAGGGAGCTTCCTACGGACTGTCGGTCGTGATCGGGCTGGTCGCTGTCGCGACGTTCCTCGCGCTGCGGACCGGCTGGCCATCGCCCAAGCAGCTCGCCCGCGTGACGTTCGCGCTGGACACGGCGGTCGTCGTCGCGTTCGTCGCGGTGTACTCGTTCGAGCAGTTCGGATCGACCCAGCTGCTGCTGCTCGTCATCCCGCTCGAGGGCGCCCTGAAGTTCGGCTTCGCCGGCGCCGCCATCTCGGCGGCGGCCGTCACCAGCGGCGAGGTGCTGCGGCAGGTCCTGCGCAGCGGGCTCTGGGGCCTCGATGCGCTCTGGAACCACACGACGTTCCTCATCGGGCTGGCCGCGATCATCGGCACCATCACCGGGCTGTTGTCGCGCAACGCCGAGCGACGGCGCCTCGAGGCGGAGCACGAGGCACGACGCGCACGCGAGCTGGCGGAGATGGCGGACGCGTCGCGGCGTGACCTGGACGCGCTGCACCAGGTCATCCTGGCCGGGATCGCCGAGCAACCCGACCGCTCACTGGTGCGTATGGTCGAGACGGTGCGGCGCGAGCTCGGCTACCCGTACGTCGCGATCGTCCTCCTCGACGAGCACGGCGAGACCTTCCAGGCGGTGATGCGCGGGGGCGACGTCGACCACACGGACCGGGTCCGGCCCGACCCGGGCGGTCCGGTGGAGCGGACGCTGGACAGCGGGCGTCCGCTGCTCGTCACCGGCGAGGAGCTCGCGACCCTCGCGTCCGCGCTCGCGGACCCCGCCGCGGAGATCGTGGCACCCATCCGTGTCCGCGGCGAGGTGCTCGGCGTGCTCGTCGCCGAGCACGCCGAGCACGGCGCCATCACCGAGGCCGACATCCCGCTCTTCCAGCGCCTCGCCGATCAGATGGGGCTCGTGATCGAGTCCGCCCGGGCCTTCCAGCGCGAGCTCGAGCTCGCCGAGCGCTACCAGGAGCTCGACCGCCTGAAGACCGACTTCATCGCCATCACCTCGCACGAGCTGCGCACACCCTTGACGGCGATCCTCGGGTTCGCCGAGACCCTGACCAGCGACGACAGGTCGCTCACCCCGACGCAGGTCGAGCGCATCCACGCGGGGGTGCTCCGTCAGGCGCGACGTCTGCGTCGGCTCGTGGAGGACCTCCGCACCGTGAGCCGCCTCGACGCGGGGACCCTGGAGATCTGGGCCCGCCCCACCGCGGTGCGCGACGCGGTCGACGCGGCGGTCGAGGCCACCGGGACCGGCCGGATGGTGGAGGTCACGGGACCGCGGGGAGCGCAGGTCGAGGCCGATCCCGACCGCCTCACGCAGGTCCTGACGAACCTCATCGCCAACGCTGCGGAGCACGGCGGCGGATCGATCCAGGTCGGCTGGGAGCGTGCCGACGGCCAGATCCGCATCCACGTCACCGACGACGGTCCGGGGGTCTCACCGGAGGAGCGCGACCGCATCTTCGATCGCTTCGTCAAGGGCGGCAACCCGATGGAGCACCAGCGTGGCAGCGGCCTGGGGCTGGCTATCGCCCGGGAGCTGACCGCCGCGATGGGAGGTGACCTGCGCCTGGACCCCGACCTGACGACCGGCACCCGCTTCGTCGCGGAGCTACCCGCGGTCCCGACCGACGGAGCCAGCACCGCCTGACCCAGGATCCCGCCGCGTGCTGATCCGCTGACGAGGTCGCGGAGGAGGAGCAGGTTCCGCACCTCGAGTAGCACGAGGGAGCGATCGAGCGGCCCTCACGCGGCGGCGTCGGCGAAGATCGCGTCGACGAAAGCGTCCGGGTCGAACGGCGCGAGGTCGTCCAGCCCCTCGCCGATCCCGACGAGCTTCACCGGGAGGTCGAGCTCCCGCTGGACGGCGACGACGATCCCCCCCTTGGAGGTCCCGTCGAGCTTCGTGAGCACGAGGCCGGTGACGTCCACCGCCTCGAGGAACGCCCGCGCCTGGGCGACGCCGTTCTGTCCGGTCGTCGCGTCGAGCACCAGGAGGACCTCCTCGAGCTCACCGGCCTGCTTCTCGAGCACACGCTTGACCTTGCCCAGCTCGTCCATCAACGCCCGCTTGTTGTGGAGCCGACCTGCGGTGTCGACGAGCAGGACGTCCGCGTCGGTCGCCTTCGCAGCCATGTAGGCGTCGTAGGCGACCGCGGCAGGATCGGCACCGGGATCCTGCGCGACGAGTCGGGCGCCGGCCCGGTCGGCCCACTTACCGAGCTGGTCGATCGCGGCGGCCCGGAACGTGTCGGCTGCCCCGAGCACGACCGAGCGGCCCTCACGACGCTCCTGGGCGGCGATCTTCCCGATCGACGTGGTCTTGCCGGTCCCGTTCACGCCGGTGACGAGCCAGACGGTCGGCTGGTCGTCGGTCGACCGGGCCAGCTCTCGGTCACCCGGGCTGAGGACCGCACGGAGCTCCTCGCGGAGCAGACGGACCACACCCTGCGCCTCGGTCACCCCCTCCTCCCTGGCGCGGGTCCTGACCTGCTCGACGAGCGTCAGGGACGTCTCCACGCCGACGTCCGCGGCGATGAGGGTCTCCTCGAGCCGCTCCCACGCGTCGTCGTCGACCCCGCCACCGAACAGCTCGGCGACGGTGACCCCGAGGACGTTGCGGGTCTTCGTCAGCTGCTGCCGGAAGCGCTCCCGCAGGGTGACCGGCTCGACCTCGACCGGCGGCGCGGCCGGGGCCTCCGGTGACGGGGCCGCCACCGGATCGGCCGCGACCCCGGGCCCGGCGTCCGGTGGGACGGCCTCCGGCGGTGCCTCCAGGGTGTCGACCCCGCCCCCGCCGTCGTCGTCGACCTCGTCGAGCGGCTCGGGGGGCCCAGGGTGGCGCGGCTCGATCGGGGGTCGCTCGCGACGGCGGGGCCGCGCGACGAGCCAGGCGAGGAGGAACAGCAGCGCCCCCGCGCCGACGACGGCGAGGACGAGAAGGACGTCGGCCCAGGCCATGACGAACCTCGAGGGAGACTTCGATGAGAAGGACGTTGCGAGCGTACCGAGCCGGGTGCCGCCGGGGCTGGCCCGCCCGACCGGGTCTGGGTCAGGCGCTCACGGGCTCGCTGAGGCGCTCGGCGACGACCTTCGAGACCGCGTCCGCACCCATCGTGACCCCGTACAGCACGTCGGCGATCTCCATCGTGCGCTTCTGGTGCGTGACGACGATCAGCTGACTCGCCTCCTTGAAGGACTCGATCACGCCGAGGAGCCGCTGCAGGTTCACGTCGTCGAGCGCGGCCTCGACCTCATCGAGCACGTAGAACGGCGACGGTCGCGCGCGGAAGATGGCGAAGAGCAGGGAGAGCGCGGTGAGCGCGCGTTCACCTCCCGACAGCAGCGACAGCCGCTTGATGCGCTTGCCCGGCGGGCGGGCCTCGACCTCGATCCCGGTCGTGAGCAGGTCGTCCGGATCCGTCAGCACCAGGCGCCCCTCCCCGCCGGGGAAGACGGTGGCGAAGACCTCGGTGAACTCACGGGCGACGTCGGCGAAAGCCTCGGCGAACACCTCGCGGATCTTGTCGTCCACGGCCGTGATGACGCGTTCGAGGTCGCGCTTGCTCGCCCGCAGGTCGTCGACCTGATCGGAGAGGAAGGAGTGCCGCTGCTCCAGCGCCGCGAACTCCTCCAGCGCCAGGGGGTTGATGCGCCCGAGGAGCCCGAGCTTGCGCACGAGGGTGTCCTCGGTCCCGACCAGCTCGTCGCGGTCGAGTTCGGCCGCATCGGGGTGCTCCTCCGCGACGTCCTCGAGGGAGAGCCCGAGCGTCTCCCTGACCCGGGTCGCCAGCTCCGAGAGCTCGTGGCGGGCCTCGGCGCGTCGCAGGTCCGTGGCGTGCCGCTGCTCCCGGACCTCGTCGAGCTCCGCGCTCAGCTCGCGGTGCCGCTCCCGCAACGAGTCGAGGCGTTCCTCGCGCTCCCCGCGTGTCCCCTCCAGGCACGTCCGTCGCTCGCTGGCGTCCGCGATGGCCGTGTCCAGCGCCTCCAGCGCGCTGTCGCAGAGGGCGGCGAGCTCACCGCAGCGACGGACGTGGCGTCGGCGGCGCTCCCGGCGCCGCGCCGCGTCAGCGAGCGCCGCCTCGACCTCCTCCGCCTCGCGGCGCAGCTCCGCCGACGCGTCAGTGAGGTGCGCCCGCCGGCTCTCCAGGCGCTCGACGGCGAGCCGCGACTCCATCTCGCGGCTGCGCGCTGCCTCCAGCTCGTGGTCGAGGCGGTCGACCTCCCCGCTGTCTTCGCTCGTGACCGCTCCGATCCGCTCGTCCCGCCCGGGGGCGCCGTCCTCGAGCTCCTCGAGCGCGCGACGGTGGTCGTCGGCGGCGGCGAGCTGGTCGTCGCGCTGGCTGGCCACGACCTCGCGCTGCCGCTCCAGCGCGTCGAGCTCCTTGTTCAGCCGAGCGAGCTCCTCGGCCGCCCCGGTGATGCGCGCGTCGGAGCGGTTGATGCGCGCGGTGGCCTCCCCGAGCGCTCCGCGGCGGGCCCGGAGCATCTCCCGCGCCGTCTCCGTCGCGGCACTCGCCTCCCGCACCTCGACCTCGAGCTCCGCGGCGCGGCGCTCCGCCTGCTCCGCCGCGGCCACCCGCGCCACCGCCGACGCCTCCGGCGCCGACCCACCCACGTAGCCACGGGGGCCCGCCAGGTCACCCTCGCGCGTCACGAAGGTCACCTCGGGATGCTCGCGGTGCAGCGACACGGCGGCGTCCCAGTCCGCGACGAGGTAGGCGCGGTCGAGCACCGTGCGGACGGCGTGGTAGGCGGCGGCGTCCCCGTCGTCGCGCGGCGCGATCAGCTCGGTGAGCGGGGTCGCGCCCGGCGCCGGTCGGCCACCGTCGACGTCCGCCGGACCGACGGGGAGCACGATCGCCCGACCGGAGGCGTTCGAGCGCAGGTGCGCCACCGCGCGCCCGGCCGCGTGCCGGTCCCGAGCGATCACCGCGTCGCCGAGCGGTCCGAGCGCAGCAGCGACAGCGGCCTCCGCCCCACCGGTGACGCGCACGTGCTCGGCGAGCAGCCCGAGCACCCCGTCCAGCTCGGCACGGGTCAGCGCCTCGGGCCCACCGTCCGGTTCGGTCGCGGCCCGCAGCGCGCCGGCGCGAGCCTCCTCGGACGAGCGCGCCTGCTCCAGCGCCCGCTCCTCGTCGACCGCCGCCTCGAGCGCCTCCTCGGCCTCGCCGACCGCTTCCTCGGCCGCCTCCAGCTGCTCCGTGAGGTCCCGCTCCGCAGCGTCGAGCTCGCGGATCTCCGCCTGTACCCGCTCGACCGCCCCCGTCGTCTCCGCGATCGAGCGGTCCAGCTCGTCGAGCCGCTCGGCGAGCCGGGCGGCCTCGGACTCGGCGTTGCGCAACGCCGCGAGACGTGCGTCGTGCTCGCCCTCCCAGCGCGCACGGAGCTCGCGCGACTCAGCCCGCGCACGAGCGGCCCGGGCCGCCCGCCGGTCGTGCTCGCGACGCGCCTCCTGCGCCTCCTCGCGGGCGGCGACCGCGTCCTCGAGGTCGCTCCGCGCCTCCTCGAGACGTTCCTCGAGCTCGTCCCGCTCCCCGTCGAGCCGGTCCGCCTGCCGGCGGAGGTCCTCCGGCGGCCGTCCGGCGAGCGGCTCCTCGGACGTCTCGAGCAGGTGACGGCGTCGCTCCTCGATCAGCCCGGCGGTGCCGTTCAGACGCTCCCGGAGCCGGGCGAGCGCCTCCGAGGTGCTGCGCGCCGCCTCGATCCGTGGGGCGTCCCGTCGCATCGCCTGCTCGAGCTCGTCGATCTCGTCGGCGACCCGCTCCACCCGCGACTCGAGATCGCGCTGACGCTCGGACACGTCGGCGTCACCCGCGTCGATCCGCCCCAGCGCCGCGGCGAGCCGCGCGTGGTCGACGGCCGCGATCGCGATCCGCACCTCACGCAGCTCGGCCTGGAGGCGCTGGTGCTCGTTCGCCGCCTCCGCCTGGCGCTCCAACGGCCGCATCTGGCGACGCAGCTCGCGCAGCACCGTCCGGAGCTTCTCCAGGTGGACCTCGACGTGCTCGAGCTTGCGCTCCGCGCGCTCGCGACGACGCCGGTGCTTCAGGATCCCCGCCGCCTCCTCGACGTACGAGCGCCGGTCCTCGGGCTTGGCGTGCAGGATGTCATCCAGCTGGCCCTGTCCGACGATCGTGTGCAGCTCCCGGCCGAGCCCCGTGTCGGAGAGCAGCTCCTGGATGTCGAGGAGCCGGCACTCCTGCCCGTTGATGGCGTAGACGCTCTCGCCGGTGGTGATGATCTCGCGCGAGATGGTCACCTCGCTGAACCGCTGCGCGCTGCCGCCGGCGCCGACACCGGCGTCGCCGAGCTGGCCCGCGGAGTTGTCGATCGTGATCTCGACCTTCGCGCGCCCGAGGGGGGGGTGTGACGGGGAGCCGGCGAAGATGACGTCGGCGAGCTCGCCGCCGCGCAGCAGCTTCGCGGAGCGGGTCCCGAGCACCCACGCGAGCGCGTCCACGATGTTGGACTTCCCCGAGCCGTTCGGACCGACGATCACGGTGATGCCCGGCTCGAGATCGATGTCCGTGCGCTCGGCGAACGACTTGAACCCACGGAGGGTGAGCGACTTCAGGAACACGGTGGGAACACGGTCGGCGGACCCCTCGTCCGTGACGGGCTGCGAGCGGGCCGAGCCTACAGAAAGCCCCCCGTGCCACCGAGCAGGTACGGCGGTGCGCTCTCGCGGGACCGGGGGGCGGCGATCAGGCCGCGCCTGTCAGACGGCCGCGGTGCCGGCGGGATCCAGCGCGCGTCCGTCCGCGTCGGTGTCCTCCACGACGACCACCGCAGGGTCGTCGGCGAGGTGGCGGTCGGCGACCCGCTCCGCCTCCTCGAGCGCCTCCTCCAGCGCCGCGACGCGGGCGCGCAGGGCCCGTATCTCGTCGAGCAGCTCGAGCGTGGTGGGGTCAGCGAACGAGCCGACGATCGCCTTCGACATCTGTGACCTCCCAGCCCACGGTGGGCCGCTCGCTGCTACGGATAGCTGACCGGTCAGCTCGGTCCCGGTCGGTCACGGTCGGTCCCGGACGGCCCCGGTCGCCCGCCGTCAGGTCGGGCGTGGACTCCCAGCGACGGATGCGCGTTCCACGATACCCGAGGCGTCCCGGGGCGTCCAGGCTGGCACTCCCACGGCACGACTGCCAGGCGACGCCGTCGGCGATCGACGGCTGTGCCCCCACGACCCGACGCGCGCCCCGTGAGCGCAGGCTCAGCGCCGGATCTCGAACCCCGCGAACCCCTCCGGCTGACGGTCTTCGGCCTCCACCTCGTCCACGCGCGCCGAGCGCGGCCCACCGCCGCGGATCCAACGCTCCACCACGGCCACGTCCTCGGGACCACCCTCGAGCCAGGCCTCCACCGAACCGTCTCGTCGGTTGCGGACCCAGCCGGCGACGCCGGCCTCCCGCGCCCGCTGACGGGTGCTCGCGCGGAAGAACACCCCCTGCACGCGGCCGCGGACCCGGACGTGACGTGCGACCCCGTCCTCACCGCTCACCGGTCCCCCATCGCTCCCGATCCGGACGTCTGCTCATCTCGGATCCCGACTCACATCTGGCATCCCTCGCAGTGGAAGGTGTACAGGCCCTTCTTCACCTTCGTCCGCAGGATGTCGCGACGGCAGCGCAGGCACGGCTGCCCCTCGCGCCCGTACACCTTGAGGTGCTCGATCGGCTCGCCCTCCTCGTCGAAGATCTCGTCGGGAGTCGCGTCGTCGAGGCTGGAGCCGCGCTGCTTCATCGCCGCCTGCAGCACCTCGTGGATCGCCCGGTACAGCCGCCGCACCTCCTGCGTGGACAGCGTCGAGGAGTCCCGGTCGTGGGCGATACCGGCCTCCCAGAGGGACTCGTCGCTGTACACGGGCCCGATGCCGAGGAAGTGGTCGGTGTCCATCAGCAGCGTCTTCATGGGGGCGGCCGCCGAGCGCAGCGCCTCCCCGAACTCGAGCCACGTCGGCGTGTCCTCGAACAGGTCGAGGGAGGTCTCGGGGACGCCGACCTCGTCGAGCACGTCCTCGGTCGGCACCACGCCCATGCGGCAGCTCTCACCCTTGGTGTGGTCCGTGACGTGGATCGCACCACCCGTGGTGAAGCGCACCACCACGTCGGTGTCCGGTCCCGCCTCCTCGTTCATCGTCTCGCGGTGGACCGTCGCGTCGTTGCCCGGGTCGATCACCCAGGTCACGTCCTCGTCGAGGTCGAGGAAGAGGAACGTCCCACGGCGACGGACCCCCTCGATCTTGCGCCCCTCCAACGCGTCCTTGAAGTGCGGACGCGTGTGATGGAAGGGGCGGACGATCCTGGCGATGTGGACGTCGGCTTCCTTTATCCGCTTGCCGACGACCTCCTTCTCGAGGTCTTTGCGGAGGACCTCGACCTCAGGGAGTTCCAGCACCCTCGTGCTCCTTCGATCGTCCGTCGTCTGCACCGACCTCGTCCGGACCGGCGTCGGGGCGGATCAAGCGCCGGTACGCCTCGCGCGCCGCCGCCTGCTCCGCCTTCTTCTTGCTCCCCCCGGTGCCTCTGCCCCGTGTCCGTCCGGCGACGAGGACCGTAGCCGTGAAGCGCTTGTCGTGGTCCGGTCCCTCCTCCTCGAGCTCGTAGACGGGGACCGTCTCGAAGCGGGCGGCGACGAGCTCCTGCAAGCTCGTCTTGTAGTCGAGCGCGGCCCCCTGACCGGCCAGGCGGCGCAACCGCGGGCGGAACAGGCGCTGGACCACCTCGGCCGCGGTCGCGAACCCTCGGTCGAGGTGCACCGCGGCGAGCACCGCCTCGAACGTGTCCGCGAGGATGGAGTCCTTCTCCGCGCCGCCGGACGCCGCCTCCCCCTTGCCCAGCCGGACGTGCGCCCCGAGGTCCAGCTCTCGCGCCACCTCGGCGAGCGCCGAGGTCGAGACAGCGGCGGCGCGGAGCTTCGCCAGCGTCCCCTCCGGGGCCTCCGGCAACTCATCGAAGATGATCGTGGTGACGATCAGCCCGAGGACCGCATCCCCGAGGAACTCGAGCCGCTCGTTGGTGGCGAGACCGCCCTCCTCGTAGGCGTACGAACGGTGGACGAGCGCCCGCTCGAGGAGGGATCGGTCCTCGAAGCGAACGCCGAGTCGTGTCTCGAGGTCCACGAGTCCGCCCACACCGCCCTCCGCCGCGCGCTGGTCCGCCTGCCGCCTACTCGACGTCGATCACCTGGCGACCAGCGTAGAACCCACAGACCTCACACACGGTGTGCGGGCGGATCGGGCTCTTGCACCGCTTG
The DNA here is from genome assembly GCA_964483845.1 of uncultured Actinomycetota bacterium. Classification (GTDB taxonomy): domain Bacteria; phylum Actinomycetota; class Nitriliruptoria; order Nitriliruptorales; family JAHWKO01; genus CAZADJ01. The sequence goes on from CAZADJ010000024.1 coordinate 17,946, forward strand.
CACGTCGCGTACGTCGGCTTCTCGATCCGCTTCCACTGCGCACGGCGGTGCCGCGTGCGTGAGCGGCTCATCTTGCCCTTCGGGACGGCCATCGGGCTCTCCTCGTCTGGTCCGGTCTCCTCCGCCGGTCTCGTCCGGCGGTCACGCCTGGGGCAGGTCCCCGGCGCCTGTCCGTTCACAACCTGCTGCGTTCTCGCCGCTGCGCCCCCACCGCTGCGGCCGCGGCACCGGTCGGCCGGCACCGCCTCCGCGCCACGCTCGCCCCGGCGGCCACCCGCTCAGCCCGGCGGGACGTCCAGGGACTCGAGCTTCGACCAACGGGGGTCCGCGGCGGGCTCCCGCCGGTGCCCACAGTCCTCGACGTTGAGATCGGCCCCGCAGCGGGGACAGAGCCCTGCGCAGTCCTGCTCGCAGAGGGTCCGGCCCCACAGCACCGCGAGGATCGCGTCACGCACCAGCGCCTCGACGTCGATGAGGCCCTCGCCTACGTGCAGCTCGTAGCCGGCGTCCAGCTCCTCGTCCTCGCCGACCCGGGCGGGATCGACGAACATCTCCGAGACGGCCACGTCGTGATCGGCCGCCACGTCCGCGAGGCACCGGGCGCACGGTTCGGACGTGCGGAAGCGCAGATCCCCACGGACCAGCAGCCCGTCCACGAGCATCTCGAGCTGCACGTCGAGGTGGAGGTCCCCGCGCAGCGCGTCGTCCGCGGGCCCCCAGGCCGGCGCGGGCTCACCGATCTCCGCACGGGCCAACGACCGGTCGACCCGGCGCGTGGCGCCGGGACGGCCGAGCAGGTCGGTGACGTCGATACGCACGGTCGTGCCTCGCTGGACGCTCGCGGTCGGTGTCGTGCCCGCCCACACGACGCTGGCGCGTGGGAGCGGTCTGGCGGGGGTCTCCGAGGAGCCGGCGGGATCGGCGCCGG
>CAZADJ010000024.1:18973-20484 GCA_964483845.1 uncultured Actinomycetota bacterium
GCGCGTGGGAGCGGTCTGGCGGGGGTCTCCGAGGAGCCGGCGGGATCGGCGCCGGAGCCGGCCGCACGCTGCGGCGCGGCGGCGCTCCGGGTCGGTCTCGCTCCGGGTCGGTCTCGCTCCGGGTCGGTCTCGCTCCGGGTCGGTGGCAGGGTCGACCGCCCCGCCTCGCGACCGCCGAGCGTACCACAGGCGCCGTGGCGCTCTCACGCCGCCGTCCGGCTCAGGGATCCTCCGGGGGCTCCTCGCCGATCTCGTCCATCTCGTGCTCGTGCATCTCGGCGAGATCCTCGTGATCGAGGCGGCCGCGCAGCTTCTCGCGGCCACGCTCGACCGCCGCCAGCGTCTTGTTGAGCACGACCTCGAAGTTCGCCAGCTTGGCGTCCACGTAGTCCTCGGCCTCCAGCCGCAGCTGGCGTGCCTGCTCGTGCGCGTCCTCCACGATGCGGTCGGCCTCGCGGTTCGCGGCCTGCACCACGTCGGTCCGCGACACCAGGCGCTCGCGTTCGGCGTTGGCGTCCTCGAGGATCGTCTCCGCCTCCCGGCGGGCCTTGTCCAGGACCTCGTCGCGCTCCTTCAGGATCCAGCGCGCGCGCTTGATCTCCTCCGGCAGCGCATCGCGGAGCTCGGTGACCAGTCCGTCGACCTCCGAGCGGTTGAGCATGATCGAGGCCGACAACGGCACCGTCTTGGCCTCCGCCACGAGCAGCTCGAGCTGGGTGAGCTTGGCCTCCACGTCGACCGGGAGACTGGACGGCCCGTGCTGCTGGGTCGGCTGCTGGGCGGCTGGCGGGCTGTCGGTCATGACGGCGGCGGCCTTCCGGAGGCGGGCACTGCCGTGGATGGTACCGACCGACCCCGCTGCACCCGTCCAGCGACGACCGTGACGACCCGCTCGGAGCGCCGATCGTGTACCGCCCCTGCGCATGCTGGGGATCGCGGTACCGGAGCACCGAGCCGGCGTGCCCTCGGGACGCGAGCCACGGGGTCAGCCCAGGGGCGCGGGCCAGGAGGTCAGCCGAACCGCTCGGCGAGGGCGGCCGCGACCACCTTCGGGACGATGCCGTCCACCGAACCGCCGAACCGCGCCACCTCCTTCACGAGCGACGACGACAGGTACGACCACTCGGGACTCGTCGACATGAAGAAGGTCTCGACGTCCCCGAGCTGCTGGTTCATCTGTGCCATCTGCAACTCGTACTCGAAGTCGGAGACCGCCCGCAGCCCCTTCACGATGATCCCGATGTCGCGCGCCCGGCAGAAGTCGACCAGCAACCCCTGGAAGGTGTCTACCTCCACGTCCGTGAGGTGGGCGGTGGTCCGCCGGATCAGGTCGATGCGACGCTCGGCGGGGAACAGCGGCTGCTTGGTCGGGTTCTGGAGCACCGCGACCGTGAGCCGGTCGAACCGCGAGGACGCCCGCTCGACGATGTCGAGGTGGCCGTTGGTGATCGGATCGAAGCTCCCGGGGACAACCGCGTGCACGCTCACGTCCTCCGCCTCCCGCTCGCCAC
>CAZADJ010000025.1:0-20285 GCA_964483845.1 uncultured Actinomycetota bacterium
GCTCCGTCATCGCTGCTCCGTCCTGCTGCGCGGATCCCGGTAGCCGCCCGGATCCATCGTGACCAGGTCGGCCCGTCCGGCGGCCAGGATCGTGTTCACCTCGTCCAGGCTCGTGATGCCGCCGCTCGTGACGGTGACGACCTCCGCCTCGTTGCGCACCGTGCTGGCGTGCTCGACGAGGAACCCACGACGGTAGTCGGGGGCCGCGGTGCCGTCCGGGATCGTGTGGCCGGCGACGACGTCGAACAGATCGGCGCCACGCTCCCGCAGCGTCCGAACGATCGCCAACGCGTCGTCGATCGTGAGGCCGCCGGGGCGTCGGTCGTCGACGTTCAGCCGCACCGCCAGGGGGCGGTCGTCGGGCCAGCGGTCACGGACCGCGTCCAGCACCTCCAGCGGCCAGCGGAGCCGCTCTTCGGGGCCGGCGCCGTGCGCGTCGTCACGCCGGTTCGTCAGCGGCGAGAGGCACGAGGCGAGCAGGTAGCCGTCGGAGGCGTCGAGGACGAGGACGTCGAAACCGGCCGCTGCTGCACGGGCGGCGGCGTCGGCGAAGTCGTCACGCACGTCGTCGGCGCGGGCGAACAGATCCCGTGGCACCTGGCTCCGTGGGGTGTAGGGCACCGGCGAGGGCGCGAGCAGCGGCCAGTCACCGTCGCGCAGGGGTCGGTCGAGACCGCGCCGTCGGGGACGGGTCGCCCCGCGGCGCCCAGCGTGGGTGATGCGTGCGGCGAGCACCGCTCCCGTCGCTCCCCTCGCCCGCTCCAGCACCGCCGCCCACGCCTCGGTGTGGAGGTCGTCGTAGAGGCCGGCGGTGCCCGGGGTGACGCGGCCGTGCGCGGAGACCGCGATCGGCTCGGTGATCACGAGGCCGGCGCCGGCGTCGACGGCCGCGCCGAGCTGGCTCTGCTGCGGTGCGCCGACCCGACCGTCCGCTGCGCGGTCCAACGACGTCGGCGACAGCACCAGGCGGTTCGCGATGATCACCCCGCGCGAGGTGAGCGGGGCGTGGACCGGCGGCGGGGTCGTGAGCCGACGGGCGTCGGCCGGGTCGTCGGTGGCGTCCCGGAGGAAGGCACGGTCGGTCCAGGACACGATCGCGGGGTCGCGCTGCTCGAGGTTCGCGCGGGTGATGCGCCCGCTGCGCGTCAGGAGGTTGAAGGTGAAGGGCTGGGGCGGGAGACCGACGTACCGGCCGATGCGTTCGAAGTACCGCGCGGAGTCGATCGCGGCCTCCTGGAAGCGCTCGACCGGCAGTTGGCGCTCCAGTTCGTACTCGGCGTAGACGTCCTCGAGACGGTCGTTGGCCACGAACGCCTTGGCGAGCGCGATGGCGTCCTCGACCGCGAGCTTCGTCCCCGAGCCGATGGAGAAGTGGGCGGTGTGCGCGGCGTCGCCGAGCAGGACCACGTCGCCGTCGTGCCAACGCTCGTTGCGGACGGTGACGAACCTCGTCCACAGGGATCGGTTCGACAGGAGCCGGTGGCCGCGCAGGTGGTCGGCGAACAGGTCCTCGCAGAACGCGAGGCTCTGGGCCTCGCTCATCGCATCGAGGCCGGCGCGCCGCCAGGTCTCCGGCGACGTCTCGACGATGAACGTGCTGCGTCGCGCGTCGAACGGGTAGCCGTGCACGGTGAACAGGCCGTGCTCGGTCTCCTCGAAGATGAACGTGAACACGTCGAACACGAGGTCCGTGCCGAACCAGACGAACGTGCTCTCGTGCTCGTCGAAGGTCGTGCCCAACACGTCCTCGCGGTCGCGACGCACCGTGCTGTTCACGCCGTCGGCGGCGATGACGACGTCACGGTCGCCGAAGTGCTCCGGGCCGTCCACCTCGATCTCGAAGGTGAGGTCGACGCCGAGCTCGCGGGCACGCCCCTGGAGGACCTCGAGCAGCGAGGTGCGGGCGATCGCGGAGAAGCCGTGGCCGCGCGCCCGGATGGTCTGCCCCCGGTAGCGCACGTCGATCGCGCTCCAGTGCACCAGCCGCTCGTCGAGCCGCACGAAGGTCTCGTAGTCGGCGTCGCGCAGCTCGGTCAGGGTGTCAGCGGAGAACACCACCCCCCAGCCGTAGGTGGCGTCCGGGGGGTTGCGCTCGACCAGCGCGACGTCCAGCGACGGGTCGTCGCGCTTCAGGAGGATCGCCGTGTAGAGCCCACCCGGTCCGCCGCCGATGATGCCGATGCGCAACGTCGCCGCCCGCCGCTAGGAGATCACGTCGGCGAGCCGGTCGAGCTCGGCCGGGTCGGAGGTCGCGGGCAGGAGCACGAGCTCGTCGCAGCCGGCCTCGGCGTAGCCACGGATCTGGTCCTGGATCGCCTCGGGGGTGGTGAGGAGGCCGGCGACGATCTTCTCGGCGAAGCTGCCGGTGAACGCGTAGTAGTCGCGCATGTAGGCCTCGCCGGCGTCCGGGTCGCCGAGCGCGAAGTAGGACTGGCCCCACAGCAGCGGCTCCCCCGGCCGGCCGGCGTCGATCCAGGCGGTCCGTGCCTTGCGCGCCGACGACGCGAACGCCCGTGGGGGCCCGCCAGCGTGGACGTAGCCGTCGGCGTAGCGGGCGACCCGCAGGTACGACGCATCCGACAGTCCACCGACGAGCAGCGTCGGGCCGCCGGGGGAGGCCGGCTCGGGGCCGATCTCGCCGTCCTCCCACGCGTCGCGCAGCCGGGCGAGCTGGTCGGAGAGCTGCCGGCCACGGCCGCGCCACTCGGCTCCGACGGCCTCGTAGTCGTCGCGGCGGCCCCCGATGGACAGTCCGAGCACGAGCCGGCCGTCCGACAGCCGATCGATGGTCGCGGCCTGCTTCGCCAGCAGGCCGGTCCCCCGGATCGGCCCGATCACGATCATGGTGACCAGGCGGATCTCGTCGGTCGCGGTGGTCGCCGCGGCGAGCGTGGGCAGGGGATCGTGACTGTCGTACACGACCCGGTCCACCACGCCGAGGCTCGAGAACCCGGCCGCCTCCGCCCGGCGGGCGTAGTCGATCAGGAGGCGCCCGTCTCCGCCCGGCGTCGTCGTCGGCAGTCCGATCCCCACGCGCACGGCTGTCCTTCCTTCACCGCTCATCCTGCCACGGGGTGCGGGGGCCGGCGGGCGTTCCACCGGACCCCGCGACGCGATCCGCGTCCCCGAGGACGTCACCGGGCGGCCGCGAGCCGTCGCCCCAGGTGCTCGACGTGGGTCCGCCCGGACGGACCGTCCTCGAACCGCTCGGTCCACGCCCGTGGGATCGCCTCGCGTCCCCCGGCGGCGCCGAGGACCGCCCCGGCCATCGCCGCGATCGTGTCGGCGTCCCCACCGATACCGAGCGCCAGCACCATCGCCTCGGGGAGGCCCCCGGCCACCACCGCGATCCACAGCGCCGTCGCCACCGACCGGTGGGCGACGACCCCGTTGCCGAGCTCCGCGGCGATCGCGGGTGGATCGGCGTCCGCACCGCGCCCGGTCGCCCGCGCGGCGAGCGCCAGCCGGTCGCGCATCTCCGCGGTCTCGGCCCCCTCGCGGACCTCGTCGAGCTCGTCCGGGCCGAACGCACCCCGCGTGAGCGCGAGACCGACCGCCGTCGCCTGTGCCACCGCCCCGTCGCGTCCGATCGGATGGGCGTGGGTGACCGCGGCCTGCCGGTCCGCGACCTCGCGCAGGCGACCCCTGTCGTCGGCCCACCGCACGCCGACCGGCGCGACGCGCATCGCGGCGCCGTTCCCGAAGGATCCGTCGGGGAAGACCGCGGTCGCCGCCTCGTCCACCGGGACCCCGTCGCGCCAGACGTCCACCAACCGGTGCATCCCCCCGCCGTAGCCGCGCCAGCTCTCGAAGTGGTCGAGGATGGTGGCCGCGAACCGGTCGGGGTCGACCGTCGGCACCTCGAGGAGGTGCTCGGCGAGCGCGATCGTGAGCTGTGTGTCGTCCGTGTAGGCCAGCTCGGGTCCAGAGGCCGCGCGCTCGAGCCGCCGCTCGGCGCCCTCGCGGTCGACCGGCGGGGCGCCCTCCCAGCCGGCGCCGAGAGCGTCGCCGGCGAACGTGCCGAGCAGCGCTCCGACCGCTGCGGACTCCTCCCTCGTGTCAGCTTCCACAGGCCATCACCTCCGGGGGACGCTCGCCCGTGGACGGTAACCCGTCTAGCGTCGTCGGTCGGCCGAGCTCCCCGGAACCGGGATCCGCGATGCCCTCCCCCGACGCGCACCGTCCACGCCCGCGCCGCCGCGGCTGGATCTCCGTCCTGCTCCTCCTCTTCCTCGCGGTCGCCGCCGCCCTGCTCCAGGCCCCACCTGCGGAGCGCACGCCGCACTTCGTGGAGCGGGCTCCGGTGAACATCGCGCACGCCGGGGCGCAGGCCCACGCGCCGCAGAACACGATCCCGGCGTTCGAACTCGCCGTCGAGCTCGGGGCCGACGTCCTGGAGATGGACCTGCAGCTCACCGCCGACGACGTCCTCGTCGTCATCCACGACGGGACCGTGGACCGCACCACCGACGGCTCCGGCCACGTCCGTGACCTGACCCTCGAGGAGATCCAGCGGCTCGAGACCGGCCACGACCTCCCCGGACCCGGCGGCGACCACCCGTTCGTCGGCGAGGGCGTCGGGATCCCCACGCTCGAGGAGGTCTTCGCGGCCTTCCCGGACGAGTGGATGATCGTCGAGATGAAGACGGACAGCGGGGACGGGATCGTCCGTGCGACCGCCGAGCTCATCCGCGAGCACGGCCGCGAGGACCGCACCGTCGTCTCCTCGTTCAGCCTCGAACACCTCCGCGAGTTCCGGGAGCTCGTCCCCGAGGTCCCGACGAACATGCCGGAGGCGGAGGGACGCGACTTCCACGTCCACATGCTCCTCGGCACCCACCGGTGGTGGGAGCCGCCGGGCCAGTTCCTCCAGGTCCCGGTCGACTTCGACGGGATGCGGGTCGTGACGCCCGGCTTCGTCCGCGCGGCCACGCACCGCGGGACCGACGTGCACGTGTGGACGGTCAACGACACCGACGAGATGCACTGGCTGCTCAACCAGGGTGTCCACGGGATCATCACCGACCACCCGGAGCGCTTCGGGGAGGTGCTCGCGGAGCGCGAGGTGGCCGCGGAGGAGCGTGCCGACCCCGACCGGCACCCCGGCCTCGGGTTCGTCCAGGCGGTCCAGGACCGGTTCGGATGGCTGACGTCGGTGATGTCGGCGATCACCTGGCTCGGAGACGAGGAGGCGTACGTCCTCGTCTTCCCCCTGGTCCTGTGGTCGATCGACCGCACGGTCGGCATCCACCTCGCGCTCGCGTTCCTGCTCTCCGCGTCGCTGAACGCGATCGGCAAGCTCGCCGGCCGCACGCCACGGCCCTCCTTCATCGATCCGTCGCTGGGGCTGCGGGCGGAGTCGAGCTTCGGGGTCCCGTCCGGGCACGCGCAGAACGCGGTGGTGGTGTGGGGCTACCTGGCTGCCGTGGTGCGACGCGGCTGGGCGTGGATCCTCGCCGCGGCGCTCATCGTCCTCCTGGGTGTCTCCCGGCTGCAGCTCGGCGTGCACTTCCCACTCGACACCGTGGTGGGCTGGGCCGTCGGGGTGCTGATCCTGGCGGCCTACCTCCGCTGGCAGGCGCCGGTCACCACGCGCATCGTCGCGATGACGCCGCGCCGGCAGCTGTGGCTCGCGTTCGGCGTCTCCGTCGGCCTCGTCGCGGTCGCCGTGGCCGTCCGGCTGGTGAACATCACGTGGGAGCTGCCCGCCGGCTGGATCGGCGTGGACCCGACCCACCCCCCGATGGCGATCAGCGGCGTCGTCACCCCCGCGGCCGCGCTGTTCGGCGTCGCAGCCGGCCTCGTGTTCGTGCGCAACCGTGGCGGGTTCTCCACCGACGGGCCGTTGTGGCAGCGGGTGGCGCGCATCCCCGTCGGTCTGCTCGGCATCGCCGTGCTCTGGTTCGGGCTCGGGGAGCTGTTCCCGGGCGGCGAGGACCCGATCGCGCTCGCCTACCGCTACCTGCGCTACGCGTCGGTCGGCATGTGGGTCACGGGGCTCGCACCGCTGGCGTTCGTCCGCCTCGGGCTCGCGGCGCCGGACCCGGCCTTCACCGCAGCCCCGCCGCCCGACCCGGCCCCCGGAGCAGCGCGAGCATGAGCCCGATCGGGACGAGGTGGCCCGCCAGGAGCGCGCCCGTCAGCCCGACGCGGGCGGCCAGCCACCCGAAGCCCAGGCTGAGCGGCACGAGGCCGAGCAGCGCGGTCACCGCTGCGACGCTTCCCGAGCCCCCGGGCACGCTCGCGAGTGCCCGGCCGCGCAGGATCGGCCAGATCGGGGCCTTCGCCACCGTGAGCGGGACCGCGAGGACGAACCGCGTCGTCACCCCCGGCACCAGCAGCCACGAGGGGTAGAGCAGTGCGGTCAGGAGGAGCGCACCTCGCAGGACCGTGCCGCCGTCGTGGCGCACCAGCAGACGGTCGAGGAGGAGCAGCCCGGCGAGGCTGGCGACCAGCTCGACGAGGACGTGCGCTCCGACCATCGCCTGGCTCATCCCGACCTCCTCGCGCAGCCAGACCGGCTGGAACAGCACGGGAACGTCGACCACACCCTCGAGAAGGAGCAGGCCGATCCACAGGCGTGCCTCGCGACCCCCCGTGATGTGACCGAGGTTGCGCCGCAGGACCGCGAGGGCGCCGAGGCCCTCGCTGTCTCGGGGTGGGCCGGGGAACGCGGTCCCGGCCGCGATGGCCGCGTACGCGAGGGCACCGCCGCCGGCACCGATCAGCAGCCACATCCAGTCGAGTCCGCCCCACGCGGCGACCGCGACCGCCGCCGGAGCGAGGAGCGCACCCACGGTGTCCACCACCGTCGATCGGGTCAGGATGCGGTCGACGGCACCCGGGTGGGATTCGATGAGCACGACGTCGCCGGTGTGCGCCAGGGGCCCGGAACCGAGCCCGTAGAGCGCGAAGCCCGCGGCGACGAGGACCACGCTCGGCGCGACCCCGAGCAGCACGGTCGCAACGCCGCAGGCGACCGCGCCCCATACGAGCAACCAGCGGCGTGGAGCCAGATCGATGAGCACGCCGTTGATGGGCTCCGCGACGGCCGCGGTGACGTCGAGCAGCTGGTAGGCCAACCCGACCTCGGTGAGCGTCAACCGGCGGCGCGCGCGCAGCGACGGCATGAGCACGACGGGCAGGCCCGACAGCAGTTCGTCGACGAACCGCGCGGTGATCGCGACGGTGACGGCACGATCGTCGACGTCGGTGCGCCGCGGGATCGACCCGAGGCGCAGCAACGTGGTGAGCAGCGAGAGCATCCTCCCCTCCCGGTCCCGGGTGTGCAGGTGCCGGGTGGGGAGGCGGGCCTCGAGGTCAGCGGGGCACGTGGTCGGCGCGCATCGCCACTCCCTCGTCGATGTCGGGACCCGAGCCTACAAGGGGCGTCCGCCTGCAGGTGATCCGGCCGGCGCGTCAGCGGCTCCCCGTACGCTCCCGAGCGTCGGTGGCGCCAGTCCTCCGCCGCGCACCGCACTAGCGTGCGCGTCGAACGGATGACGGGAACGCCGATGACCGACGCGGACGACGGTCCGGGACCGGGCGTCGACGTGGAGACGGTGAGGAGGACGACCCGTGACCGCCTCGTGCCCGTCGCGAACGCGGGGGAACCCGGCCGGGTGAACCGCGCGCTCGTGCGCGAGCTGGGCGAGTCCGGGCTGCTGCCACGCCTCTTCCCGGAGCACCTCGGTGGCACCGCCGACGCCGACGTCTCGGCGACGACGCTCTGCGTGCTGCGCGAGGCGATCGCACGGGAGTCCACCGAGGCCGAGACCGCGCTCGCGCTGCAGGGGCTCGGCGCGTACCCGATCGTCCAGTCCGGTCACGTCGAGCTCGCGCGCCGCTACGTGCCCCCGGTCGCGCGCGGCGAGGCGGTAGCGGCCTTCGCCCTGACGGAGCCGGGAGCCGGATCGGACGCCGGCGCGCTGCAGCTGCGGGCCGAACCGGACGGGGACGGCTGGCGGCTCACCGGCGAGAAGCTGTGGATCTCCAACGCCCCCGAGGCCGACGTCTACACCGTCTTCGCGCGCACCACCCCCGACGCCGGCGCACGAGGGGTGAGCGCGTTCGTCGTCCCGGGTGACAGCGCCGGTCTGAGCGGCGAGCCACGCGACCTGCTCGCCCCGCACGCCATCGGCAGCCTGACCTTCGAGGGGGTCCCGGTGGCGCCCGACCACCTCCTCGGCGACGTCGACGGCGGGTTCCGGGTCGCGATGGCGACGCTCGACCTGTTCCGCCCGTCGGTCGGGGCGTTCGCGGTCGGCATGGCGCAGGCGGCGCTCGACGCCGCGCTGGACCACGCCGCGGACCGGGAGGCGTTCGGCCGTCCGATCGCGGACTTCCAGGCCGTCTCGCACGAGCTGGCCGAGATGGCCACCCGCCTCGAGGCGGCCCGGCTGCTCGTGCGGGAGGCCGCCCGTGCGTACGACGAGCGCCGGCGGGACGAGGTGACCCGACGCAGCGCGATGGCCAAGCTGTACGCGACCGAGACCGCCCAGTTCGTCGTCGACGCCGCGGTCCAGATCCACGGCGCACGGGCGTTGGAGCGCGGCCACCTCCTCGAACACCTCTACCGCGACGTCCGTGCGCCCCGCATCTACGAGGGCACCTCCGAGATCCAGCGCACCATCATCGCCCGCGACCTCCTCGACGAGCGGTGACCAGGGGACGTGTCGCCGTCGTCAACGGCCCGGTCGACGACCTCCGGGCCGGGTGGGGCGACGTCTGTGTCCGTTGGGGACGGACGGTCGACCTCGAGGTGACGACCACGGCCGTCTCCGACGAGGATGCGCTGCTCGACGCGGTGCGCGAGGCCGATCTACGCGCCGACGGCGTCGTGCTGAACGCGGGAGCCGTCGGCTACACGGCCGCCGTCGTCGACACCGTCCGACGCACCGCGGTCCCCGTCGTCCACGTCGCCACGGGGGAGGTCGCCGGGCGTGGAGAGGGGTCCGACCGGGGCGGGGGCCGCCTCGTCCACGGGCGCGGGTTCGCCGGGTACTTCTGGGCGCTGCGCCTCCACGCCGCCTGGCGGTCGTGGCCGGGCCCGACCGAACACTACGGCGACGACCCCGCGCAGGTCGGGGACCTCCGCATCCCCACCGGATCCGCGCCCTCCCCCACCTGCGTCCTGCTGCACGGGGGGTTCTGGCGCGAGGCGTGGGGACGGGACACGATGGCCGGGATCGGCGCGAGCCTCGCGGCGCGGGGCTGGCTGACGTGGAACGTCGGCTACCGCCGGCTCGGACCCTCCGGTGGCGGCTGGCCGCAGACGTGGCGGGACGTCGCCGCTGCCATCGACCGGCTGCCCGAAGTCGCCCCACCGAACACCGTCGATCCCGACCGGGTCGTGTTCCTCGGCCACTCCGCCGGAGCGGCACTCGCGGTCTGGGCGGCGGCGCGCGAGGAGGCACCCGTCCGGCCGGCGGCGCTGGTCTCGATCGCCGGGCTGCTCGACCTGCGCCACGCGGCCGAGACGGCGCTCGGCGACGGCGCGACGGTCGCGGCGCTCGGGGAGCCGGACGCGCATCCCGACCGGTACGACGTCGCGTCGCCCGTCGAGCTCGTGCCGGTCGGCGTCCCGACGGTGGTCGTCCACGGCGCCGAGGACGAGGTCGTCCCCCCGGCGACGAGCGCGACGTACGAAGCGTTGGCCGCCGCGGCCGGCGACGAGCTCCGTGCCCACCTCGTCGACGGTGCCGACCACTTCGAGCCCATCCTCCCCGACCACGCGGCCTGGGAGGTCACGGCCGCGGCGCTGGACGCCCTGATCGAGCGCTGATCGGCACCCAGTACGCTCCACCTCGCCTCCGACCCCTCCCCGGAGCCGGCCGAGATGACCACGGATCTGCGCGCGTTCCAGCCCCTGAGCCACGGCGAGCACGACGACGCGGCGCGCGAGTACGACGCCGTCCTCTACCTGTCGTTCGGCGGCCCCGAGGGACCCGGCGACGTGCTGCCGTTCCTACGCAACGTCACCGAGGGGCGTGACATCCCCGACGAGCGCCTCGCCGAGGTCGCCGAGCACTACCACCTGTTCGGCGGCGTGAGTCCGATCAACGCGCAGAACCGGGCCGTCATCGCGGCGCTCGAGGAGCTGCTGGCGGACGAGGGACCCGATCTGCCGGTCTACTGGGGCAACCGCAACTGGCACCCCCTGCTCCCCGACACCGTCCGACGCATGCGCGACGACGGCGTCGAGCGGGCGATCTGCTTCGCGACGGCGGCGTTCAGCTCGTACTCGAGCTGCCGCCAGTACCGCGAGGACATCGCCGCCGCCCGGGCGGCGGTCGGTGACGGCGCCCCCGAGGTCGACAAGATCCGTCCGTTCCACGACCACCCTGGCTTCGTGGACCCGGTGGTCGAGCGCGTCCGGGTCGCGCTGGCAGCCGTCCCGGCGGCACGGCGTCCCGACGCCCGCCTCGCCTTCGTCGCCCACTCGGTACCGCTCGCGATGGCCGAGACCTCCAGCTACGTCCCACAGCTGCTCGAGTCCTGCCGGCTCGTCGCCGACCGCCTGGACGGTGCCCACGACTGGGACCTCGTCTGGCAGAGCCGCTCGGGCCCGCCCCACGTGCCGTGGCTGGAGCCGGACGTCGGCGACCACCTCGAGGCGCTGCACGGGGACGGCGCACGCGATGTCGTCGTTGTCCCGATCGGGTTCGTCTCCGACCACCTCGAAGTGCGGTTCGACCTGGACGTCGAGGCGGCCGGGATCGCTGCCGGCCTCGGCCTGAACATGGTCCGGGCCGAGACCGTCGGCGCGCACCCGCGGTACGTGCGCATGATCCGCGAGCTGATCCTCGAGCGGATGGCCGCGACGCCTGACCGGCCGTCGCTCGGCGCCCTCGGGCCGACGCACGACGTCTGCGCCCCGGACTGCTGCCGCCACTGAGCGAGCCTCGGCCGGGGCACCGGTACGCCTACAGAACGCTGTGGATGTCCGTGCGGGATAGTACGCACGGACATCCACAGAGCGCTCAGCGAAGGGACCGTCTGCGGTGCACGGTCCCCGGGGGCGACCCGGAGAACCGGACGGCCCCCGGGTGGGACCGGGGGCCGTCGGGGCGCTCGGGTCGGAGGGTGTGGACTCCTAGGCGGCCGCCAGCGCGTCGAGCAGCGGCTGCAGCTGGTCGCCGGCCGCCGGGTGGCGCAGCCGTGCGAGCGCCTGCTTCTCCAGCTGGCGGATGCGCTCCCGGCTCATGCCGAAGACGCGACCGATCTCGTCGAGCGTGCGCGTCTCGCCGTCGATGAACCCGAAGCGCAGCTCGAGGATGCGCCGCTCGCGCTCGTCCAGGCCGGAGAGCACGAGCTCGATCCGCGAGCGCGCGTCGTCGGCGGCCATGGAGGCCTCCGGGTCGGTCGCCGCGGCGTCGGCGATCAGCTCGCCGAGGGTCGTGTCACCCTCCTCGCCGACCGGACGGTCGAGCGAGCTGGCGCGCTGCAGCGCCTCGCGCACCTCGTGGATGCGCTCGACGGTGACGCCGGCGACGTCGGCGATCTCGGCGTCCTCGGGGTCGCGCCCGAGCTTCTGACGCAGGTCGACCTCGACCCGACGCAGCTTCGCCGACGTCTCCCAGACGTGCGAGGGGACGCGGATCGTCCGCGCCTTGCCGGCGACGCCACGCTGCAGAGCCTGGCGGATCCACCACACGGCGTACGTGGAGAACTTGTAGCCCTTCGTGTGGTCGAACTTCTCCACCGCCCGGATCAGACCGAGGTTGCCCTCCTGGATCAGCTCGATCATGTCCATGTCACGGCCGACCCAGTTCTTGGCCTGGGAGACCACGAGCCGCAGGTTCGAACGGACCATCGTCTCCTTGGCCTGCTCGCCGTCACGCTTGATCGAGCGCAGACGTGCCCGGTCCTTCGGGCTGAACTGGGCGTCCTCGTCCTCGAGCATCTCTGCGGCGGCGAGACCGGCCTGGTAGCGCTTGGCGAGGTTCGCCTCCTCCTCGGCGTCCAGGAGCTCGTAGCGACCGGCGGCGTCCAGGTACTGACGGACCGGGTCCCCGGACATCGTCATCGGCGTCTCGCCGGCGGCCTCGTTCTCCTCGGCGACGTCGTCCACGATCGCGATGCCGCGGTCGTGGGCGAGCTGGACCGCCTCCTCGAACCAGCCCTCGTCCTGCGCGAGCGGGTCACGCAGCTCCTCGAGCTCGGACACGAGCAGGTAGCCGCGCTCGGCGGCGCGGTCCATGAGTTCGGTGACGGGATCGACCGTCGCAAGCACTGTCTCGGACACGACTGCTCCTCGTTGTCTCGTCTCGTTCCACGGCCCGCCCGACACGCTCCGGTCGACCCGGAGGCCGAGCGGCCGGCCTCACACTCGTCTTCGGCCGCGGACAGGCCGAACGTGAGCTCTCACGTGGAGGTTTTCGGCGGTCGGTCCGCCGCTTCCTGCCCGCGCGCCCCGTCCGTCCGGCGTGTCCCGCGGCATGTCCCGTCGGATCACCGGCGGATCAGGGGGCACAGACAGGCGCCAGGCGCCCGTCCGTCCATCAGATCGTGCAACGCAGCACGAGCTATGAACCATCCCGCGCGCTCGGCCGAACGTCCACCCGGTGTGCGTTCAACGCACAGATGCGTGCGTTCAGACGGGCCACCTCCGCTCCGTTCTCTCCGTACAACGAGCGGGAGACCCCCGGAGTTCCGCGGGTGACCGGCGTCGCGGGCACCCCGACCGGGGGCTCAGCCGGCGCCGTCGAAGGTCCCCTCGAGGTGCCAGACCCCCGTGAACCCGTCGAAGGGGCCGCCGACGATGTGGCTCGCCCAGGTGAGCGTGTAGGCGCCGGTCGCGGGGTCGAAGGTCCCGGTGACGGGCTGCGTGTGACCCGGGGTCTCACCGTCCGGCTTCGGCGCGCCCTGGTTGAAGTGCTGTCCGTTCCAGGCCGCGGCGAACGCGCGCAGGTCACCGGCGAGGCCTCCAGCGCCGTCGTGCTCGACGCGTGGCGCATCGACCTCGGTCCCGGTCTGCGGATCGATCGGGTTCGTCGCGAGCGCGAAGTCAACGGCGAACCACGTCGCGGGGGCGGCCAACCGCGCCGCGAGGGCGTCGCCGTCATCGTTGAACGCCGGGTCCGGGTGCTCCTGGAACTCGCCGGTCAGCAGCCCGCCGTCGTCACCGGGCTCGAGCGGCAACCACGTCGGGTCGTCGCACGGGGAGTCCCCGTTCGGGACGAACGGTCCGTCCTCGAGATCGCCCCCGGACTGCACCATGCGGAACCACGACCCGGTCTCGACGCCGCCGTCCCCGCACTCGCCGGGTTCGATGCGGAACAGGCCGACGAGCTCGCCCGGCACCGAGGCCTCCGTCGCGGTGTCCGCGGCGGCGTCGTCCGCGGCGCCGTCAGCGGCGATCTCGGCACCGGTGTCCCCGCAGGCGCCGGCGGCCAGCGCGAGCGTGGCGATGAGCACGGTGATCCATCTCATGGCTCGACCTCGTGGGACGGGGACAGCTCGGGGGACGGAGACGGCTCGGAGGACGGAGACCGCGCGACAGCGGGAAGGGGAGCGTCCGCGCCGGCGGACGGGGCGGGTCGGACGGGGGCGGTGCCACGGGCCCGGACGAGGGCCCACAGGGCGGCCGCGGCGACGAACAGCCCGGGCACGACGAAGAACCAGGGGAACAGGGTGAACGGGGGCAGCGCGTCGATACCCGCGAAGCTGTCCAGGTGATCGCTCATCGCGCCGATCATCGGCGCCATCTCCCCGGAGATGCGCGGCCAGGCCTCGACGAACGCGGCGGACGCCGACGCCTCCGGTCCGGTGGGCGCCTCGGAGCCCGCCAGCACCTCGTTGCGGAGTTCGCCCTCGAACGCGGCGATGGTGAGGAAGTGTCCCTGCATCGCCTGCACCGTCTCGACGGTCATGAGAGGGCGGAGGTCGTCGATCATCGCCGCGCCCGCCGGCGCGCGCGTGAACATCTGGAACGCGAGCGGGGCCGAGGCGGTCGCGACCCCGACCAGCGCGAGCGCGACGAGGAGCCGTCGGGGGTCGCGCCCCCGCGAGCTGGCGCGCAGTGCGGTCGCGGCGAGCGCGGCGATCGCCAGGCCCGGGAGGACGAAGAACCACGGGAACAGCGGGAACGGCGGCAGCGCGTCCACGGCGGCGTAGTTGTCGACGTTCGCGCTGATGTCGGCGAGCATCGCGGACATCTCGTCCTGGATGGCCGGCCAACGCTCGTCCATCGCCGCGATCGCGGCCGGCACGTCGGGGTCACCCGACGTCCCTGCGACCAGGTGCGCGCGCTCGGCGTGCGCGGCGTCGATCCGCTCGAGGTGGCCCCGGAAGTCGGCGAGCACGTCCTCGTCCATGAACGGGCGGAAGTCGTCGAGCATCGCACCGCCCGCCGGGGCACGCGTGAACATGCCGAACACCGCAGGCGCGAGCACCAGCCCGAGGCCGATCGCGAGCGCGAGGACCAGCGGCGGCGACCCTCCCGGCCGGTTGCGCGGGGCCCCGGTCACCGTGACGCGCCACCGGTGCGCACCAGGTCGCGGCGGCGCAGCAGGGCGAGCGCTCCGGCCAGACCGACGAGGAGGAGCCCGGCCAGCGGGGCCCCGCCCCCGGTGTCGGGCAGCTGCCCGCCTCCGGACGCATCGTCACCCGTCGCCCCCACGGCATCGTCGTCCGCCACGCCGGAGCCGTCACCGTCGGCGGATGCCGACTGGTCGCCGGATCCGGACGCACCGACGTCCCCGCTCGGCTCGAAGGTCCCCTCGAGGTGCCAGACGCCGGTGAAACCGTTGAAGGGCCCGCCCTGGATGCGGCTCGACCACGTGAGCGTGAACGCCCGCGTGTCGGTGTCGTAGGTGCCGGTCGGCCCGGCCGTGTTGCCCGGTCGCGAGCCGTCTGGCTTCGGCGCCCCCTGGTTGAAGTGCTGCCCGTTCCAGGCCGCAGCGAACGCCCGCAGATCCCCGTCGAGCTCACCGGCTCCGTCGTGGAAGACACGGGGGGCGTCGACCTCCGTGCCGGTCTGGGGGTCGGTCGGGTTCGTCGCCGTCGAGAAGCGGGTGCCGAAGAACGACTGCGGGCTGGTGATGCGGTCGGCGAGCGCGTTGCCATCGCCGTCGAAGGCCGGCTCGGGGTGCGCCTGGTACTCGCCGGTCAGCAGGCCGCCGTCGGCGCCGGGTGACAGCGGCGTGTACGTGCCGTCGCCGCACGGCGAGTCACCGTTGTCGACGAACGGACCGTTCTCTGGGCTCCCACCGGGCTGGACCATGCGGAAGTACGAGCCCTCGGTCACGCCGCCGTCGTCGCAGACGCCGGGGCTGATGCGGAAGACCCCCCGCAGCTCGTCGCCGGCGGGCGCGCCGTCGGCCGCGCCGGCATCCTCGGACGACGCGGTCGCGGGGGCGTCCCCGAGGGGCTCGAGCTCACCCGGCTGCTCGACCTCGGACGCGCCCCCGGGCCCGTCGAGCGGAACCGCGCCGACCGGCGGCGGCCCTGCGAGCACCAGGAGTGCGACGCTCGCGAGCGAGATCGTGACGGACGTCCTCATGGCCCCTCCCCGATGGGCGGAAGTGGCTAGTCATGGTGCGGCCCGGGGCCGGGGCCCCCAACACCGACGGTGGGAACAGGACGAACCCCTCCGTCGGGGGTGCGTGCTCCCCGCGTATTACGCTCGGGACCACCTCGGAGGAGGAGACCCCCGTTGACCAGGCCAGTGCTGTTCGTCGTCCTCGACGGGCTCGGCGACGACCCCATCGACGAGCTCGGCGGCCGGACACCGCTCGAGGCGGCGGACACCCCGCACCTCGATCGGCTCGCCCGCGAGGGGGCACAGGGGCTCACCACGACCGTCGGCGAGGGGATCGCTCCGGAGTCGGACATCGCGGTCATGGCCCTGCTCGGCTACGACCCGGCCGTCCACCACCCGGGACGGGGCCCGGTGGAGGCGCTCGGGATCGGGATGGAGATCGCCGACGGGGACCTGGTCTGGCGGTGCAACTTCGCGACCATCGACGAGTGGCCGCACCTGCTCGACCGCCGCGCCGGACGCGACGTCAGCGACGAGGAGGCGGCGGCGCTCGCGGACGAGGTCAACCGTGAGGTGGACCTCCCCGGGGCCGAGGTCGAGCTGCGCGCGACGGTCGGGCACCGCGCGGCACTGCGGATCCGCGACGAGGACGGCCCGCTGCGCCCGGTGACCAACACCGACCCGGCCTACGAGCGCCGGGGGAGCCTCGGCGTCGCGCTCGAGAAGTTCGACATGGTGATCGACGAGGCGCATCCGGTCGTCGGCGAGGAGGACGACCCACGTGCCCGGCGGGCCGCCGAGCTGACCAACCGCTTCACGCGGTCCGCGCACGAGGTGCTGGACCGCTCGGAGGTCAACGCCCGCCGACGCGAGGACGGCCGGCTCCCGGCCAACGCGATCCTCTCGCGCGACGCCGGTAGCGGTCTCCCCCGGCTCACGCGTCTGCCCGAGCGCTTCGGGCGCAGCTTCGCGTGCTTCGTGGAGATGCCGGTCGAGGCGGGGATCTCGCAGCTCGTCGGGATGGAGATGGTCGACGTCCCCGGCGAGGAGGTGCCCTCCGCCGAGCGCTACCGCGCCTGGGGGCGCCAGGCGGCGGCCTCGTCGACCGAGCACGACGTGCTCTACATCCACATCAAGGGCCCCGACATCCCCGCGCACGACGGCGACTGGGCTCGCAAGCGCGACGTCATCGCCGAGATCGACGCGACGTTCTTCGCGTCGCTCCTCGAGGGACTCGACCACGAGGTCACGATCCTCGTCACCGCGGACCACGCGACGTCCTCGGTGCGGGCCGCCCACACCGACGATCCGGTCCCCTACCTGGTTCACGGCGGGATCGCCCCCGACGACACCGAATCGTTCGGCGAGAGCGCCGCACGGGACGGGTCGCTCCCCCACCGCGCCGGGATGGAGCTCATGCCCTTCGTCGTGGACCTCTGACGCGACCCCGACGACGTCGGCCGCGGCGTGTCCGCGCCGACGGCTCAGGCCGCGGGCCGGCGGCCCGGTCGGGCCCGGTAGGCGGGCTGGCCGACGGCGGTGACGAGCATCGGCCAGTCGTCCGCACCGACCAGGCTCCGCACCTCGTCGTCGAAGAACGTCAGGCCCGTGCCGCCGAGCCCCAGTGCGAACGCCGCCAGCTGCAGGCGGCCGGAGGCGACCCCGGCCTCGAACTGGGCCGCACGGTAGCCGCGCACGCCGGCGGACCCGACCACTCCGTCGAGGTCGGCGAGGTGGAACGCGGTGAGGGCACCGGAGCCACCCAGCGGTTGGCCGAGACAGGCGCGCGCCGTCTCTCGACGGATCTCTCCCTCGTTCACGAGGACTGCCCCCCGGTCGGTCCAGCGGTGGACGCCCGACGGCACCCCCTCGACCGCGTGGACGGCCACCGCGTGGCGGAGCAGCGTCCGCCCCGCAGGCGCGAGGTCACCCGGAGTGGACCGGCCCGCGACCGCCACCGCCCAGTCGAGCGCCGTGCGGGGCGCGACCGCGGCGGGATCGAAGCGACGCGTCGAGCCTCGGCGGAGCACCACCTCGTCCACACGGGACGTGCCGGCCGGGGCCGGAGGCGCGGGCGGCGGACCGGTCTCGCGCGCCTCACCCTGGAGGTGTCCACGCCACCGCGCCACCTCGTCGACCCCCAGGTCACCGGCCGCGTGCACCTCGACCAGACCCTCGGGCAGCCGCTCGCTGCGCGACAGGGGCTCCACCTCCGCGTCCAGCTCCCCGACCTCCGCCTCCGGGGCGGGCCGACCGGGTTCGCCGAGGCCGATCACGGCGAGGCTGCGCTCCAGGTACGGGGCCGCTCCCGGTCCGACCCCGACGAGCCGGTCCACCTCCCGGTCGCAGAACCCGAGCAGGACCCGGCGTGCCAGGCCGGCGGAGGCCGCCGCGGTGAGCAGGTTCGCTGTGATCGTCCCCGCATCCCAGAACAGGTGGCGCCAGCCGCGCAACCCGTACTTCCAGGTGGTCCGCCACGGGATGCCGGTCAGCACGATGCTCGCGGGGAGCCGGGCGAGCTCGTCCACGGCGGTCGCCCGGGCCAGGGCAGCGCGCACGTCGGAGCGACGCAGGCATCGCAGCGCGTGCTCCCCCGGGTGGTAGTGGTGCGCGCCGGCCGGCAGGCCGTCGAGCTCACCGCAGACGAGGTACAACTCGATCGGGTAGAGGGCCCCGGCGGACGGCGCCGCACGGAACGCGACCGTCCGGTCGCCTCGTCGCAGCCGCCGGGTCACCCCGCCGGCGAGGAACAGCAGCCTCGCCGCCGCCTCGACGTGGAGGTCGGTCTGCTCCCCGGAGCCCCCCGACAGGACCGTCCGCGCCGCGACCGCCGGCTCCGCCCAGTCGGTGGGCAGCGCTCGGGCCTCGACACCGCGGTACTCCTTGAACGGGGCGGGCCGGTTCGAGGGATCGAGCCGCCGGGCCCCGGCGGTGACGCTCGTCGGCGTGTGCGCCGTGCGCCGGTGGTACCGGTGGGCGAGGTCAGCGGTCACGGGTCGAACCTAGTGCCCACCTACCATCACGTCGTCGACCGGACCGGACGTCGCGACACCGGGCCCGGGCGGTGCACACCTCTCCGAGCCCGTACACGAGCCCGGGGCCGGACCAGAAGCTGGAGGGGACGATGGCGCTCACCGACGGACTCGCCCGCGGCAGACGGATGGTGCGACGGCTCCACGAGCTCGGCCTGCTCGAACCGCGTCGCGCGCTCGCCGCGGCGCGCAACGTCCCGACGCTGATCGGGCGCGGCCCGACGCTCGGACTGAGCTGCCAGATCAAGGCCGACGGGCAGCCGGACGCGACCGCGATCGTCGACGACCACGGCAGCCTCTCGTGGGTCGAGCTCGACCGACGCGTCAACCGCCTCGCGCACGCCCTGACCGAGCGCGACGTCGAGCCGGGCGCCGCGGTCGCGACCGTCCTGCGCAACGGTCGCCACCAGGCCGAGGCGATGCTCGCCTGCCAGAAGCTGGGGTTGGTCGCGATGCCGATGAACACCTGGGCGAGACGCGACGAGCTGACCGCGCTGCTGGCCCGGAGCGACCCGCGCGCGGTGATCTTCGACGCGCGGCACGCCGACGAGCTCGACGGCGCCATCCCCGAGGGCGCGGCGGCGATCGTCGTCGGTGACGGCGCGGCCACCCCGGACGCCGAGGCCTACGAGTCGGTGCTGGCCGCCCACTCCCCTGCGCGCCCGGTCCCCTTCGCCAGCGACGGGGGGACCGCGCGCATCATCATCCACACCTCGGGGACGACCGGGACCCCCAAGGCGGCCACCCGCGACATCGGATCGAGCGGGGCCAGCGCGCTGCTCTCGCTGTTCGAGGTGGTGCCGTACCGAGACGGGGACGTGATCGTCTGTCCGGCGCCGATGTTCCACTCGTTCGGGCTGCTGACCTTCTCCACGGCGGTGTTCACCGGCGCGACGCTGATCCTCCCCGACGCGTTCGACCCCGAAGGCACCCTGGAGGCGATCGCTGAGCACGGCGCGACTGCCGCCTCGTTCATCCCGGTGATGATCCGCCGCATGCTCGAGCTCCCCGAGGAGACGCGGAGCCGCTACGACCTCTCCAGCCTCCGGATCGTGCTCACGAGCGGGTCGGCGATGCCGCCGGACCTGCGCGCGCGGGCCACCGAGCTGTTCGGGGAGACCCTCTACGACCTGTACGGGTCCACCGAGGCGGGCTGGATCGCGATCGCGACCCCCGGGGACGTGCGGGCAGCGCCGGACAGCGTCGGCCGGCCGGTCCCCTCGGTCGAGGTCGCCATCCTCGACGAGGACGGGCAGCCGGTCCCCCGGACCGAGACGGGCCGGGTGTGCGCGCGTGGGACGGCGGAGTTCGAGGGCTACGCGTCCGGCGAGGAGGTCGATGAGCACGCCGGCTACCTCGACACCGGCGACCTCGGCTACCTGGACGGCGACGGTCGCCTTCACATCGTCGGGCGCGCCGACGACATGGTCGTGGTCGGCGGCGAGAACGTCTACCCGATCGAGGTGGAGGCGGCGATCGAGGACCTCGACGCCGTCGAGGAGGTCGCGGTCGTCGGGGTCCCCGACGAGGAGTACGGTGAGGTCCTGGCCGCGTACGTCGTCGGATCGCTCGACGAGGACGCGGTGCGCTCGCACTGCGAGGCGACCCTCGCCTCGTTCAAGGTCCCTCGCCACGTCGAGGTCGTCGACGAGCTCCCCCGCACGGCGACCGGGAAGGTGCTCCGTCGCGATCTCCGGTCGGCGGACGCGGGGGCCGACGAGGACGCGCCGGCGCAGATGTGAGCACACCGATCAGACGTGAACGCGTCG
>CAZADJ010000026.1:0-6989 GCA_964483845.1 uncultured Actinomycetota bacterium
CCGTGACCGCCGGCGCGGGGACCGGGAGCTGACCGTGTCCCGTGGCGACGGTTCCTCCACCGACCGCGACCGGACCGCACGTGAGCGTGGTGATGCCCAATGTGTGGACCGCCGCGCATCCGACGACGACGTCGACGAGCGTGTCCGGATCGCCGAGCTCGTGGTAGCGGACCTCCTCCGGGGTGGTCCCGTGGGCGGCAGCCTCGGCTTCGGCGAGCCGCCGGACGGCGTCGAGCGCCGTCCGGCGGACCGGCTCGGCCAGCGCGGCGCGCTCCAGGACGGCGCGCGCCTCGGACCAGGTCTCCACGCGGCGGGCGTCCGCTCCGACGTCGACGTGGACGGCGGTCGCCGCGATCCCGGCGGCGCGACCGGGCTCCGCGCGTAGGGCGACGTCGCCCAGGTCGAGCGCGTCGACGGCGCCCCGGAGGACGTCGAGTGGCGCCCCCGCGTCGACGAGCGCGGCGACGAACAGGTCGCCGGCGACCCCCTGCGGGCAGACGAGGTGCGCGGCCCTCACCGCTCGCTCCCGGTCGCGTCGGGCGCGCCGGCGGCAGCGCGGTCGACACGCTGCAGGATGCGCACCGCGACCAGCGCGGCCGAGACGCCGCCGTCGATGTTCACGACGGCCACGCCGGGAGCGCAGGACGTGAGCATGCCGAGCAGCGCGGCGATCCCGTCGAACGACGCCCCGTAGCCGACGCTGGTCGGCACCGCGACGACCGGCGCGTCGACCAGACCGCCGATCAGCGTCGGCATGGCGCCCTCCATCCCGGCGACCGCGACGACGACGTCGGCCGCGGCGAGCCGGTCCCGCACGGCGAGCAGGCGGTGGGCGCCGGCGACACCGACGTCGGCGACGAGCTCCACCTCCGCGCCGAAGGCGTCGAGGACCGTGGTGGCCTCGCGGGCCACCGGTAGGTCGGCCGTGCCTGCGCACGCGACGGCGACCCGACCGGCGACGAGATCGGCCCGCCGGGCGACGACGAGCCGGGCGAGCTCGTCGTACTCGGCCCCGGGGGCGACCTCGCGCACCGCGGCCACGCCCGCGGGATCCAGGCGCGTCGCGATCACCGGGCCGTCCCCGTGCGCCAGGAGCTCCGCCACGGCGCGGGCGCACTGATCGGGGGTCTTGCCCTCGCCGTAGACGAGCTCGGGTGTTCCCGTGCGGAGCGTGCGGTGGTGATCGATGCGGAGGTCGTCGAGGTCGGCGAACGGCAGGCCCTTCAGCTGCTCGAGGGCGTCCGCCGCGGAGGTCCGTCCCGCCGCGACCTCGTCGAGCAGCGCGCGGATGCGTGCCCGGTCACCTGCGCCACGGTCCCGCGCGCGTCCCACCTCGGTCACGTCGTCTCCTCCGTCGTCCCCGATCACTCCTAGCATGGCAGCACGAGCGACGAGGAGCGCGATCGTGCCATCGACCCGGACGGGGCTCGCCGGCAAGGAGACGGAGCTGCGGTCGGTCGTCCGCGGCCTCGGCAGCGTGGTGCTCGGCCTGTCGGGCGGCGTCGACTCGAGCCTCCTCGCCGAGGTGTGCCGCGATGAGCTCGGGGACCGTGCGATCGCGGTGATCGCCCGCTCCCCGTCGCTTCCCCGACGTGAGCTGGACACCGCGCGCCGGGTCGCCGGTGCGATCGGCATCGAGCACGTCGTGATCGACACCGCCGAGGTCGCCGACCCGCGGTACGCGGCGAACCCGCGCAACCGCTGCTACTTCTGCAAGGAGGAGCTGTTCACCCACCTCGAGCGCGTCGCTGCCGACCGCGGGTTCGAGACCATCGCGTACGGCGAGAACCTCGACGACGACACCGACCACCGACCCGGGCGCGCGGCGGCGATCGCGCACGACGTCCGGGCGCCGCTGCGGGAGGCCGGCCTGACCAAGGCGGACGTGCGGAGCATCGCCCGGCGGCTCGAGCTCCCCGTCTGGGACAAGCCGGCGTTCGCGTGCCTGGCGTCGCGCTTCCCGTACGGCACGGAGATCACCGCGGAGCGGCTCGCGCAGGTCGACGCCGCCGAGCAGGCCCTGTTCGAGCTCGGCTTCGAGCGGTTCAGGGTCCGCTACCACGACGACATCGCCCGTATCGAGGTGGACCCCGACCGGCTGGGGGAGGTGGTCGCGCGGGCCGAGGAGGTGGTCGCGCGGGTGCGCGCCGCCGGCTTCGACCACGTCACCCTCGATCTCGCCGGCTACCGGCGCGGGAGCCTGAACCGCTCCGGGACCGCGCGCAGCCTGCCGCTGGCGGACTGACCACCGGGTTCGCACGGTTCCAACGGCCAGACCTCGCCGGACCCGACGGTCGCGCGGACCATGCGGCACACGTTCCCGCACTCGAGCGCAGGAGGCCCCCGTGACCACACCCGACGACGTGCTCGTCACCACCGACTGGCTGGCGGACAACCTCGACGCCCCCGGCGTCGTCGTCGCCGACGTCGACGAGGATCTCGATGCCTACGCGAGGGGACACATCCCGGGCGCCGTCGGTTTCCACTGGGAGGAGGACTTCCGCGACCCGGTGGAGCGTGACATCGTGGACCGGGACGGGTTCGCCCGGCTGGTCTCGGAGAAGGGGATCGGCGATGAGGACCTCGTCGTCCTGTACGGGGGCAACGACAACTGGTTCGCCGCGTACGCGTACTGGGTCTTCCGGCTCTACGGCCACGACCGGGTGACGCTCCTGGACGGCGGCCGCAGGAAGTGGGAGCTCGAGGACCGTCCCTTCACCCAGGAGGTCCCCGACCCGGAGCCGGCGACCTACGAGGCGTCGGACCCCGACCGGTCGATCCGTGCGCTGCGCGACGACATCCTCGCGGAGTTCGTCGGCGCACCCGAGGGTCGGGCCCTGGTCGACGTGCGTTCCCCCGAGGAGTTCAGCGGCGAGCTCGTCGCGCCGCCGCACCTCCCGCAGGAGAGCGCGCAGGTGGCCGGGCACATCCCCGGGGCGGTCAACATCTCGTGGTCCCAGGCGGTGGACGACGACACCGGCGAGTTCCTGCCGGTCGGTGACCTGCGCAAGCTCTACGAGAGCGAGGGCGTCACGCCCGATCGGGAGGTCGCGACGTACTGCCGCATCGGGGAGCGGAGCGCGCACTCGTGGTTCGTGCTGCACGAGCTGCTCGGCTACGACGACGTGCGCAACTACGACGGTTCCTGGACCGAGTACGGCTCGCTCGTCGGCGTCCCCGTCGAGCGCTGACCCGCGCGGCCCCGCGGCCCGTCACCGGCGCCACGCGCGCTCGCGTCCCGTGCGTGGCAGCGGCCGGGAGCCCTCCCAGATGCGGCGCCACCGCGCCGCCTCCGGACCACGCGGCGACGGGGTCTCGCCCTCGGCCTCGCGCCGTAGCGCCTCCCACCAGGTGGCCTCGTCCTCGTCGATCAGCCGCGCCACCGCCTGCTCGAGCCGGGCGTTGAACCCGCGGAAGTGCTCGTCGTCGCCCGGGACGACCGGCTCCCCGTAGCGCACCGAGACGGGGAGCCGTCCGGGCCGGGGCCAGCCGCGGCCGCGGGGCATCGCCGCGTGCGCCCCCCGGATCGCGATCGGCACCGCGGGCACCCCGTGCTCGGTGCACAGCCACGAGGCGCCGCGGCGGAAGCGCTGCACCCAGCCGTCGGACGAGCGGGTCCCCTCGGGGAAGATCAGCAGGCTCCACCCGTCGTCGAGCAGGTCCGCGGGCAGGGCGGATATCCGCCCCGCGCCGCGATCGACGGGGAAGGTGTTGAAGACGAGCGCGGTGCCGGCGGCGCGCCACCACGCGTCGAAGAAGTAGTCGGCTGCGGCCGCGACGGCGGTCCGCTCGCGCAGTTCCGGGGGGAGCGAGCACAGGATCAGCGGCGCGTCGAGGTGGCTCGCGTGGTTCGACGCGAAGACCACCGGCCCGTCGACCGGCTCGAGTCGGTCCAGACCGTGCACCGTCGGTGCCACCTCCCCCCACACGAGCGGCTTCAGCACGAACCGCTGCGCGAGGTCGCGGATGGCCTGCGCCGGCTTCGAGCGCGCCCACCCGGTCGGGAAGTCGCGCCGGTCGCGGTGGCGGACGTACGGCTCGGCGGAGCGCGGCGGCAGCGGCCGCCGGGTCCAGCGCCACCCGTCGGCGAGGTCCCGCAGGTCGGAGAACAACGACATGGTGGCGCCCTAACGCACGTCGGCGAGGGTGAGCGGTGGGCTGTGCAGGTAGGTGATCGACGGATCGGTGCCGACCGTGTCGGCCACCATCTCCAGCGCGTCGGACAGGGTCGACGCGGAGCGGAAGCCCATGCGCTGGACGCTCCGCCGGTCGGCCCCGATCCAGACGACGTCGTCGAGGTGGTCCAGGGCGTGTGCCCCCCAGTACCACATGTAGAAGGGGTGGACGCCGTGGTAGGCGTGCGACGTCCGGTACAGGTGGATGTACCAGGGGTCGGTGGCGTACTGCTGCTCGTACTTCGCCTCGATCGTCGCCGGGTCGGTGGTCTCGGCCAGCACCTCCTCGAAGAAGTCCACGTACGAGGGGTGGTGCACCTGGTGGAACTCCCACGGGACCGGGTGGTAGAGCAGCATCGCGCCGCCGGGCCGCACCAGCGGCCGACCCCGGTACATGTTGAACAGGTAGCCGAGCCCGAGGCACATGGCCAGGATCGGGTTCATGATGGAGTTCACGTTGTACGGGCAGATGTAGGGCAGGCCGACGACGAGCACGTCCGCCTGGCCGTCAACCTCGACGAGCTGCTGCTCGTGGACGTTGTCGAGGGTGCGGGCGTGGACCGCCTCGGTCGCGCCGGCGTTCACCCCGGTCACCCCGTACGGCGCGACCGTGCGGTGGTAGATCTCGTGTCGGGCGCGGTCGGGGAGCAGGGAGAGACCGCGCTTCGCGCCGAGCATCGTCGCCTGGTCCTTCAGCGACCACTCCCACTCGCGCTTGTTCAGGAAGCCGAGCTGCTCGGGGAAGGTGTCGTTGTTCAGGGTCGTCTCGACGGTGAAGACCCGCAGGTGGTCGGCGAGCAGGCGGCCCATCCGTGTCGCCGAGTTGTGCAGCTCGGAGCGCGGCGGGTCCATGTAGCTCGTCGAGTGCAGCATCGTGTGGACGTTGTGGTGGTGACGCAGGCTTCGGTAGCCCGCGAGGCCGACGGGGACCGACTTGTGCCCGCCGTCCATCGCGACGAGGTTCACGTTGACGTAGACGAGCAGGTCCGAGGTCGCCGCCCGCTTGCATATCTCCACCTCCTCGCCCTCGTCGGTGGTGCCGATGAACTCGAGGTCGTCGGCGTCCTCCGCGTCGAAGTTGCGCAGCCGGTCCGGCCAGAACGAGCGGAACACCCGCTCCCCGACGATGCGCTCGATCTCCTTCGCGGTCATCCGCCGGTGGAGCGCGTTCGCGCTGACGAGCTCGACGTCGTCCACGCCCGCCCGGGCGGCGAGCTCGAGCACCGCCTCGATCACCCGCTGACGGATGTCGGGGGTGCGCATCGGCGGGAGCGGGATGGAGATGTCGTCGAAGGCGATCGTGAGCCGCATGCCGGCGTGGAGCA
This sequence comes from uncultured Actinomycetota bacterium, assembly GCA_964483845.1. Lineage (GTDB taxonomy): Bacteria > Actinomycetota > Nitriliruptoria > Nitriliruptorales > JAHWKO01 > CAZADJ01. The sequence continues at coordinate 5,501 of CAZADJ010000026.1, forward strand.
GCTCCGGGAGCGGCTCGGAGTCGAGCGGGTTCAGGAGCGCGTCGACGATCGCGCGGTCGAGGTCGGCGATCCCGGGCAGCGAGTCGGGGGGGTAGACGACGCGGGTGCCGAGCGGGAACCGCTCGAGCCGGAACCCCTCGCCCTCGTGGACGAGCAGCGGCGGCGTGCGCTCGTCCACCTCGAGCACGAACCCTGGCCGTCCCATCAGCAGCTCCTCGTGTCCTGCAGGCGTGTCATGTCAGTCCTCCGTCAGATCGAAGGCGACCTTCACCGAGCCGAGCCGGCCGGCGGTCAGCGCGTGATCCAGCGCGTCCCGCCATCGGTGGAGGGGGTAGGTGGCGTCCACGAGCCCGTCGAGCGGCGCGTCCCCGGCCAGGTCGAGCGCCAGGTCGAAGGAGTGGTGCCGCTCGCCGCGCAGCTGCTCGGTCGCAGTGGCGTACGCACCGACGACCTCGAGCTCGCGGAACCACACGGGCGACAGGTCCGCTCCGGCGGTCGGCAGACCAGCGAGCACGATGCGACCACCGGCGCGCGTGGCGCGCATCGCCGTGTCGAGCGTCGCGCTCGCGCCGACGCAGTCGATCGCGACGTCCACCCCACCCAGGAGGTACGAGCGACCGCGTTCGGGCTGGAGCTTGAGCGCCCGGGTCGCACGCCGGACCGCGGCGACCGCCCCGTCGGGGGCGACCACGTCGGTCGCCCCGAAGTGCCGGGCCAGCTCGGCCTGTCGGCGGTGCTTGGCCACGACGGTGATCTCACCGGCCGACGTGTGCTCGCGGACCGCGAGCAGCGTCAGCAGACCGACCGAGCCGGCGCCGACGATCAGGACCCGGTCGCCCTCGTCGATCCGCGCGCGCAGCGCCACGTGGATCGCGCAGGCCAGCGGCTCGACCAGCACGGCGCGTTCGTCGCTGAGCTCGTCGGGGACGGCACGCAGCTGCGAGCGGTGGGCGATCAGCATCCGGCTCCAGCCGCCCCCGGTGTCGGTGCAGAAGCCGGTCTGGAGCCCGGGGGAGACGTGGCCGACGGTGATGCGGTCGCAGCGGCCCGTGCGCCCGGCCGCGCAGGCGACGCACAGGTCGAGTCCGCGCGCGGCGCAGGTCAGCAGCGGGTCCACGACGACCCGCGTGCCCGCGGACAGCGCGCCGTCGCCGTCGGACCCGTCGGCGGCCGGGAGGTCGTCGCGCAGCGTCCCGACGACCTCGTGGCCGGGGACGAACGGCATGGAGACGAGCGGCGAGAAGTAGAACGACACCTTCCCCGCGATCGTGGCGAGGTCCGAGCCACATATCCCCGACAGCGTCGGCTCGACGCGGGCCCAGCCCGGCCCGGGTCGGCGCGGCTCGTCGCGCTGCACCAGCTTCAGCGGGGTGATCGGTCCGGCGAGCGTCCCGGGGATCGCCGCCCCGACGGTGCGTGCCGCGAGGTAGCGCGGCACCGACCGGCGCATCTCCAGAGCGAGGACGCTCACGTTGAGTCCCGCCCGCCT
>CAZADJ010000026.1:7089-19507 GCA_964483845.1 uncultured Actinomycetota bacterium
CGGCGTTCGTCTTGGGTAGCCCAAGACTCCGCCTCCGGTCTCCCGCCCAGGTCATCTCAGCTCCTCCCGGAGGGTTGGCGGTCGGGGACGACGACCCGGGGGGTGCCGCCCGTGACCTGCCAGCGCTCGATCGGCCAGCGCTGGCGCCGCGCCTTGCGGAACAGCGCCACGTCGGGGTTCACCGCGACCGGGTTGCCGACGGCCTGCAGCAGTGGCAGGTCCGAGTGGCTGTCCGCGTAGGCGAACGAGGACGACAGGTCGGCGCCGATCCGGGACGCGTAGCGCCGGAGCCAGGCGGAGCGGGCCTCGCCGACCAGCGGCGGCGTGGTCAGGAACCCGGTGCACCGTCCGCTCGCGTCCACGTCGAGCTCCGCGGCGACCACCTCGTCGAACAGGGGGGCGAGCGGCCTCGTCAGGACGTCCAGCGCGCCGGTGATGAGCACCGTGCGGTGCCCGGCGTCCCGGTGCGCGCGCACCTGCCGGAGGGCCGCCGGCGCGACGCGCCGCAGCAGGACCTCGCCGACCTCGTCCTCCACGAGACGCCGGAGCCCGGCGATGTCCGCCCCCTCGTAGCGACGGTAGAAGGTGCGCAGGAACGACTCGCGCGCCCGCACCTCCGCGGCGAGCAACCGCGGGAGATCACGGGCCACGGCCCCTGCCTCCGCGGCCCATCCGCCGCCCTCCGCATCGGCCATGCGCATCCACAGGTACGACTCGATCACGTTGGTCTGGACGATGGTCCCGTCCATGTCGAACGCCGCGACGATCCCGTCGCCGGCCGGCAGCTCGGCGCGCCCGCGTGCGGAGGGGCGGCTCCGCCGGCCCCGCCGGACCCGCAGCAGCTGGGTGACGCGGGGGCAGTGGACGTCCTGGAGGTAGTAGCGCCAGTCGATGACGGCGGCGTCGAACCCGAAGTCCCGCTGGTCGTCGGGGTCGAGGCTGCGGAACAGCGCGTGCGCGTTGTCGTCCGTGTAGATGACCTCCGTCTCCGCGTACGGCCCGTACAGGTCCGCGTAGCGTCGGACGAACCCGAGGCGGCGCCGCTGGCGGTCGACCTTGCGGGCCGCCTCCCGGACGCGCTCGGAGCGCGGCAGCCGCGACACGACCGCGTCGGCGGCGTCCACGACGCGCTCGCCGGCGCGGAGCAGGCGCATCAGGCGCTCGCTCCCACGGAACCGCCACTCTGGCACGGCGATGGAGCCACCCTCGCGGGACGGCAGCGGATCGGCGACGAAGTAGTCACGGACGTACTCGTACAGCTCCTGGAACCGCACCGGGTTGCGGGCACCGGAGCAGATGTGGTGGTAGGCGGTGCCCGCTCCGTCGTCGTCGGGTTCGGGTGGGTGCGCAGCGACGACCAACAGACCGTTCACGACGAGGTCGACCGGGATGATGTCGACGACCCCGTCGGGCACGCCCGGGAAGTCGGGGATCTCGCCCCGTCCGAAGCCGAGGATGATCGGCTCGGCCATCTTGAAGCCCTCGATCCAGCCCGGCTCCGGGTGCTCGAGGGCGCTCTCGATGATCGACGGGCGCACGATGGAGAGCGGAACGTCGGCGCAGATCTCCTCGGCGCAGCGCTCCCCGAGCGCCTTCGTCAGCGTGTAGACGTCGGGCCAGCCGAGGCTGCGCGCGCGGGCACGGCCGTGCTCGACGAGACGCTCCTCCACCCACGCCCGACGCGCCTCCTCGGCTGCGGCGGCGACCGCCTGCGGGCCCGCGCGGCTGTGCTCGTCGCGCGCCTCCTCCATCAGGCGGTCGAGCAGAGCGGGTCGGCGCGAGGCGCGCTCCACGTCCCGGCGGGCGGCCATCGCGGAGTCGGCCTCGGCTCGCCAGTCGACGTCGTGCTCGAGGCTCGCCTCCGGGACCACCCCCTTCGTGGTCCCGGCGACGTACGCGGTGGACACGTGCACGACGTGCGGATCGCCGTGGTCGGCCACAGCTTGGTAGAGCGCCTCGGCTCCGAGGAGGTTGGTCGCGAACGCCTCGTCGATCGGCGGGTCGAAGGACACGTTGCCGGCGCAGTGGATCACGACGTCGAAGTCACCGTCCAGGACCTCGGACGCGTCGCTCACCTCCCCCGCGGCGACCTCTATCCGGCCCCCCACGAGCGCATCGAGCTCGTCCTCGCCGAGACGTTCACGCAGACCGGCGAAGACGCTCCCGGTGCGCAGCAGGTGGCGGACGCGATCCTCGGCCGACCGGCCGCCCCGGGGTCGCACGAGGACGACGATCCGCGTCTCCGGGACGCTGTCGAGCAGACGCTGGAGGATCCCCTGCCCGACGAAGCCGGTCACCCCCGTGAGGAGGAGGCGCGATCCGGCAAGCTGCTCTCGTACGGTCACGTGCTCCTCGTTCGGACGCGTCGCGGTCCCACCCCCCGGACGTCTCGCCCAGCCTAGTCACGGTGCCTCGGTGGGCGTCGGCGAACGCCGGGGCGCGCGCTCACGGCCCCGCGCGTCGCGCCACGTGGTGCCGTCAGTCGGCCTCGTCCGGCGGCTCGGCGCCGGAGACACGCTGGTCGACCTCGACGAACTCCCGCCAGTCCGGTCGCGACAGGAACTCCCGCGTCTCGCGCCAGATCAGCCCGGAGAGGACGAGCAGGCCGATCAGGTTCGGCAGCGCCATCAGACCGTTCATGATGTCCGCGAACGTCCAGACGACCTCCAGCCGGGTGACCGCGCCGACGAAGATCACGACGACGAAGACGAGGCGGTAGGGGACGACCGCGATGCGCCCGAAGAGCCGGTCCATGTTGCGCTCCCCGTAGTACGCCCAGCCGAGCAGCGTGGAGAAGGCGAAGAACACCACCCCGACGGTCACGATGATGCCGCCCCACTCGCCGGGCAGACCCTGCTCGAAGGAGAGGCGGGTCAGGGCCGCGCCGGTCTCGCCGCTGGTCCACGCCCCGGTCGTGATGATCGCGAGGGCGGTGAAGGAGACCACCACGAGGGTGTCGATGAAGGTCTGGGTCATGGACACGAGGGCCTGACGGACCGGGTTGCTGGTCTGCGCCGCCGCGGCGGCGATGCCGCCGGTGCCGAGCCCCGACTCGTTGGAGAAGATCCCGCGCGCCACGCCGAACCGGATGACGGTGGCGATCCCGGCCCCGGCGAAGCCACCGGTGGCGGCCGTGCCGCTGAACGCGTCGGTGAAGATCATCGCGAGCGACGACGGCAGCGCGTCGATGTTGGCCGCGATGACGACGGTCGCTCCGATGATGTAGAGGATCACCATGATCGGCACGAAGAGCGCGGTGAACCGACCGATCCAGCGGATCCCGCCGAGGATCACGATGCCGGCGCCGACGGTGAGCACGACGCCGGTGAGCCAGGGGGCCACGCCCCACTCGGCGTTGAGCGCGTCGGCGACGCTGTTCGACTGGACCATGTTGCCGATCCCGAACGCGGCGATGGCCGCGGCGATCGCGAAGAAGATGGCGAGGAACGTCCCGAACCGGTTCTTGATCCCCTCGCTCAGGTAGAACTGCGGACCGCCCGACTGCTCACCGGCGGCGTCCACGCGACGGAAGCGCACGCCGAGGAACGCCTCGGAGTACTTCGTCGCCATCCCGACCAGACCGGTGATCCACATCCACAGCACCGCGCCCGGACCGCCGAGGAAGATCGCGGTCGCGACCCCGGCGATGTTGCCGACGCCGACGGTCGCCGCGAGCGCCACCGACAGGGCCTCGTAGTGGGAGATGTCACCCTCGGCGCCCTCCTCCCGACGCTTGATCAGCGCCAGCCACAGGCCGTAGCCGAGCTTGTGGAACTGCAGGCCGCGCAGGAGCAGCGTCAGGTACAGCCCCGTCAGCAGCAGCAACGGGATCAGGAGGAACGGTCCCCAGACGAAGTCAGCGATCGGATCGAGCATCGCACCCACCCCTTCCCCGACCGTGAGCCGGCTCAGCCGGCCGATGATCGCGGGAGACTAGTCACCGGTGCCTGCGAGTGGTAGTCCCCGTGCGCCTACGCTCCGGGGCGCGGTCGGGTGGGACGGAGCGGGCGTGGTCGAGCGGTTGGTCGTGATCGGCGGGGACGCGGCGGGGATGTCAGCGGCGGCGCAGGCGCGACGCCGGCGCGGCCCCGAGGATCTCGAGATCGTCGCCTTCGAGCGCGGCCGCTTCACCTCCTACTCGGCCTGCGGGATCCCCTACTGGATCGGCGAGGTCGTCGGCGACCGCGACGAGCTGATCGTCCGCTCCCCCGAGGAGCACCGGGAGCGCGGCATCGACGTGCGCACCTCCACCGAGGTGGTCGCCATCGATCTCGACCGGGCCGCGGTCGAGGTCCGCGACCTCGCGTCGGACACCTCCCGGTGGGAGGGCTTCGACCAGCTGCTCGTGGCCACCGGGGCGGTCCCGGCCTCGCCCCCCATCCCGGGCGTGGACGCCGAAGGCATCCACGGCGTGCAGACGTTGGAGGACGGAGATCGCGTCCGACGGGATCTCGAGCGCGGACCCCGTGAGCGTGCGGTCGTCGTCGGCGCCGGCTACATCGGGCTGGAGATGGCGGAGGCGCTGCTGATGCGGGGTCTGGAGGTGACGGTGGTCGACCTCGCGCCGCAGGTGATGCGCACGCTCGACCCCGACATGGCGGGACTGGTCTCGGACGCCCTGACCGGCCTGGGCGTCGTCGTGCGGCTCGGTGAGACCGTCGAGGCGTTCGAGGATGACGGGGGCCGGGTCAGCGCGGTCGTCACCGACCAGGGGGTGCTGCCGGCCGACATCGTCGTGCTCGGCCTGGGGGTCCGGCCCGACGTGGCGCTCGCGTCGGAGGCCGGGGTCCCGGTCGGCGACGCCGGGGGCGTCGTCGTCGACCGCCGCATGCGGACCGGGTCCGTCGGCGTCTGGGCGGCCGGTGACTGCACGGAGAAGTTCCACCGCGTGTCGCGTCGCCCGGTGTCCATCGCGCTCGGGACGCACGCCAACAAGCAGGGGCGGGTCGCGGGGATCAACCTCGGTGGCGGGTACGCCACCTTCCCCGGTGTCGTGGGTACCGCCGTGTCGAAGATCTGCGCGATCGAGGTGGCCCGCACCGGCCTGAACGAGCGCGAGGCGGCCGAGGCCGGGTTCGAGGCCGTCACGGCGACGGTGCGATCCACCACGCGCGCGTCGTACTACCCGGGGAGTTCGCCGCTGACCGTGAAGGCCGTGGCGGAGCGGCGCACCGGACGGCTGCTCGGTGCCCAGATCGTCGGGCGGGAGGGGGCGGGCAAGCGCATCGACGTGCTCGCGACCGCGCTGTGGAGCGGCCTCACCGTCGACGAGCTCATCAACGTCGACCTGTCCTACGCGCCACCGGTGTCGCCGCTGTGGGACCCGGTGCTCATCGCCGCGCGGAAGGCCTGGCAGCAGGTCGAGGAGACCCTCCCCGGTCCCCGACGGCCGGCGGACGACCGCGGCGAGTAGTGTCGCGGGGGTCGGTGCCGACCGCGACGCACCGGCGAGGAGTCGGAGATGACGGACCCGGTCGACACGCACGAGCGCTGCCTGGACCTGTTCGGCGGCCGCGTCGCCGGCGTGCCCGACGGAAGGTGGCACGATCCGACACCGTGTGCCGAGTGGGACGTGCGCGCCCTGGTCAACCACAACGTCGAGGAGAACCGCTGGGCGGCCGACCTGCTCGCCGGCGCGACCATCGACGAGGTCGGCGACGCCCACGAGGGCGATCTGCTCGGTGACGACCCGGTGGCCGCCTACGCGGAGTCGGCGGACCGGGTGCGACGGGTCGCCGCCGAGGACGGTGTGCTCGAGCGGACCACGCACCTGTCCTTCGGGGACGTACCCGGGGCGTTCTACCTCACGCAGCGGTGGGTCGACCTGTACATCCACGCCTGGGATCTCGCCGTCGCGACCGGACAGGACGCCGATCTCCCCGGCGAGCTCGCGGCGGCGGCGCTCGAGACGATGCGCGCGCAGGAGGAGGCGGTGCGCGCCAGCGGTGTCTTCGGGGAGCCCGTCGACGTCGGGCCCGAGGCCGGCCACCTCGAACGCCTGCTCGGGTTCGTCGGCCGGGATCCGGGCCGCTGGGGGTGAGCGGGCCACCGTCGGGTGTCCAGCGCCCGGCGACCCGCGTGGCCGCCCCGGCAGTACCCTCGAGGTGGACGTCGGAAGACGACGAGATGGCACAGGAACAGCGCACCGACCCCGTCGCGGACGAGGTCGCGCCCGACAGCTCGGGCGACGGCGGCTTCGGCGTGAACGCGTGGCTCGTCGAGGAGCTCTACGAGCAGTACCGGGAGGACCCGGACTCGCTCTCGCGCAGCTGGCAGGAGTTCTTCGAGGACTACAAGCCCGAGGGCGGCCCGTCACGCGGCCCCGACACGGGCGCCGAGACCACCGCCGCCGACGACGCCGCGACCCGCGCCAAGGCGAAGGCGGAGGCGGCGCCCGACGCGGACGGTGAGGCCGCCGAGGAGGCCACGCCGGAGGACGCCGTCGGCGACGAGGAGGCGGCCGGGGAGCAGCCCGAACCCGCGGGCGAGGAGCGGGCCGACGAGCCCGACGCCGCCCCGGCGGCGGACGCGGAGCGCCTGCGTGGCATCCGCGCCGTCATCGCGGAGAACATGGAGGACAGCCTCGAGGTCCCGACCGCGACGAGCGTGCGGACGGTGCCCGCGAAGCTGCTCGAGGTCAACCGCACCATCGCGAACAACTACCTGCGGCGGACCTACGGGGGCAAGGTGTCCTTCACGCACATGATCGCCTACGCGGCGGTGCGGGCCCTGGACGCGGCGCCGGGGATGCGGCAGACCTACGAGGAGGTCGACGGCGAGCCCGCCGTGCGTGAGCGCGAGCGCGTGAACCTCGGGCTCGCGGTCGACGTCGAGCGCAAGGGTCAGCGCGTCCTGCTCGTCCCGGCGATCAAGGACGCCGACCGTCTCGACTTCTCCGAGTTCCTCGACGCGTACGAGGACCTGATCCGCAAGGTCCGGACCAACAAGCTCTCGCCGGACGACTTCTCCGGGACGACGATGACCATCACCAACCCGGGGATGATCGGGACGGTGATGTCCGTGCCCCGGCTGATGCAGGGCCAGAGCGTCATCCTCGGCGTCGGCGCGATCGGCCACCCCGCCGAGTACCAGGCCGCGGACCCGAAGATGATCGCGCGGCTGGGCGTGTCCAAGACGATCACGCTCACCTCCACCTACGACCACCGCGTCATCCAGGGGGCGGAGTCGGGCGCCTGGCTCGCCCGCATGCACGAGCTGCTCATCGGCGAGGACGGCTTCTACGACGAGATCTTCGAGACCCTCAACATCCCCTACGAGCCGGCCCGCTGGCGGCAGGACGTCAGCCCGATCGACTCCGAGCAGGCCATGCTCGAGAAGCAGGTCAAGGTCGACCAGCTCGCGCACATGTACCGGGTGCGCGGCCACCTCATCGCCGATCTCGACCCGTTGAGCCAGAAGCCGCCCCGGCTCCACGCCGAGCTCGACCCGACCCACTACGGGCTGTCCATCTGGGACCTCGAGCGCGAGTTCGTCACGAACGTCGCCGGCCGCGAGCGCATGCCGCTCGGCGAGCTCCTGGGGCTGCTGCGCGACGCCTACTGCCGCACCATCGGCATCGAGTACATGCACATCCAGGAGCCGGACGAGAAGCGCTGGATCCAGGAGCAGGTCGAGGGCGTCGACTGGGAGATGACCCCCGACGACAAGCACTACATCCTCGACCGCCTGAACGCCGCCGAGGCTTTCGAGCGCTTCCTGCACACGAAGTACCTGGGCCACAAGCGGTTCAGCCTCGAGGGCTCCGAGAGCTTCATCGCGCTGCTGGACGCGGTCCTCGAGGCGGCGTGCGGGCAGCACATGGAGGAGGTCGTGATGGGCATGGCCCACCGCGGCCGTCTGAACGTCCTGGCCAACATCATCGGCAAGTCCTACCGGGACATCTTCGGAGAGTTCGAGGGTGACCTCGATCCGCAGACGGTGCAGGGCTCGGGGGACGTGAAGTACCACGTCGGCCAGACCGGGACGTTCCGGGCCCGGGGCGGCGGCGAGACGCCCGTGACCCTCGCGTCGAACCCGTCGCACCTCGAGGCGGTGAACCCGGTCGTGCAGGGCATGGCACGGGCGAAGCAGGACCGGCTCGACGAGCCGGAGACCTTCCGGGTGCTGCCGATCCTCGTCCACGGCGACGCGGCGTTCGCCGGCCAGGGCGTCGTCGCGGAGACGCTGAACCTCTCCCAGCTCCGCGGCTACCGCACCGGCGGCACGGTCCACATCGTGATCAACAACCAGCTCGGGTTCACCACCCCGCCGGAGGCGGCGCGCAGCTCGGAGTACCCGACCGACGTCGCGCGGATGGTGCAGGCGCCGATCTTCCACGTGAACGGCGACGACCCCGAGGCGTGCGTGCGGGTCGCCAGGCTCGCGTTCGCCTACCGCGAGGCCTTCAACAAGGACGTCGTGATCGACCTCGTCTGCTACCGCAAGCTCGGTCACAACGAGGCCGACGACCCGTCGTACACGCAGCCGCTGATGTACGACGTCATCGACGAGAAGCGCTCCGTGCGCAAGCTGTACACGGAGCGGCTCGTGAAGCGCGGGGACATCACGCTGGACGAGGCCGAGGAGGTCCTCGAGGACTTCCAGTCACGGCTCGAGCACGCCTTCGAACGGACCAAGGAGACCACCGAGCCCGAGCCGCCGCGCGTCCGCGAACCGGCGCCCCCGCGGGGGGTGCTCCCCCACGTCGAGACCGGGGTGAAGCGCGAGACGCTGGATCGGATCGTCGACACCATCTTCTCCGAGCCTCCCGGGATCCGGCGCCACCCGAAGCTGAAGCGCCTCTTCGACCGCGCCCGCGAGCGCTACGACGAGGGCCGGGTGGACTGGCCGCTGGGCGAGCAGCTCGCGTTCGGGTCGCTGCTGCTGGAGGGCTCGACCGTGCGGCTCGCCGGCCAGGACAGCCGTCGCGGGACGTTCTCGCAGCGCCACTCCGTGCTGGTCTGCGTCGACACCGGGGCCGAGTACCTGCCGCTCGCCAACCTCGCCGAGGACCAGGGCCGCTTCTTCATCTACGACTCGCTGCTCAGCGAGTTCGCCGCCGTCGGCTTCGAGTACGGCTACTCGGTCGCCGACAGCCGAGCCCTCACCATCTGGGAGGCGCAGTTCGGTGACTTCGTCAACGGCGCCCAGGTTCCGATCGACCAGTTCATCGTCGCGGCCGAGGACAAGTGGAACCAGACCTCCGGGCTCACGCTGCTGCTCCCGCACGGCTACGAGGGGCAGGGGCCCGAGCACAGCTCCGCCCGCATCGAGCGGTTCCTCACGCTCGCCGCCGACGACAACATCCAGGTCGCGAACGCGACCAACGCCGCCCAGTACTTCCACCTCCTGCGACGCCAGCTGCACCGTGACGTGGTCAAGCCGCTGATCGTGTTCACCCCGAAGTCGCTGCTCCGCGCCAAGGAGGCTGCCTCCACGGTCGAGGAGTTCACCGACGGCCACTTCCGCGAGACCGTCGACGACCCGGCCGAGGTCGACCGGGACGAGGTGGAGCGCGTCATCCTCTGCTCCGGCAAGGTCGCCTACGAGGCGATGGAGGCCCGGGACGAGGGCGGTCACCCGGCGGCCGTCGTGCGTGTCGAGCAGCTGTACCCGTGGCCCGGGGAGCAGCTCGCCGAGATCGTGTCGGCCTACCCGAACGCCGGGGAGGTCATGTGGCTCCAGGAGGAGCCGGAGAACATGGGCGCGCGACGCTTCGCGGAACCGCGCCTCCTGGAGACCTTCGGCGACGACCGCCGGGTCCTGTTCGAGTCGAGGCGACAGTCGGCGAGCCCGGCGACGGGCAGCCACATCGTCCACGAGCAGGAGCAGGAGCAGCTGCTGGAGCGGGCCTTCCACGGTCTGGACCAGCGGGCGCCGGAGTAGGGCGGCCGCCGGTAGCGGCCGCCTCGAAGACCACCTGACCAGAGGAGCTCCCCCGTGGCGGATCTCTCGCACCGGCTGCTACCCGACGAACCCGTCCCGTCCCTCGAGGCGTACCTCGACGAGGGGGGCGGCGAGGGTCTCGTGCGGGCCCTGGAGTCCGACCCCGAGGAGATCATCAGCCTCGTCCGCGACTCCGGGCTCCGTGGCCGCGGTGGGGCCGGCTTCCCGACGGGTGTCAAGTGGGCGTCGGTCCGCGAGGCCGGCCGTGAGGAGCCCGACTCCACCGTGTACCTGGTCGCCAACGCGGCCGAGGGCGAGCCGGGCACCTACAAGGACCGGGCCCTCGTGGAGCGCAACCCCTACCAGTTCGTCGAGGGGGTGTTGATCGGGATGCACGTCGTCGGCGCGGAGCACGGCTACATCGCGCTGAAGCGCCGCTTCGAGCCCCAGATCGAACGGCTCGTCGACGCGGTGGCGGAGATGGCCTCGGAGGGGTGGGCGGCCGCTGACCGCCTCGACATCCACACCGGCCCCGACGAGTACCTGTTCGGGGAGGAGAAGGCGATGCTCGAGGTGATCGAGGGGAAGCTGCCGATGCCCCGGCTCGTCCCTCCGTACCAGGTCGGGCTGTTCGCCTCGATGTACGAGTCGAACCCGACGCTGGTGAACAACGTCGAGACCTTCGCGAACATCCCGCTGATCGTGGCCGACGGTCCGGACCGGTTCCGCGAGCTCGGCACCGACGACAGCCCCGGGACGATGGTGTTCACCCTGACCGGGGACGTCGAGACACCGGGCTGCTTCGAGCTGCCGCTCGGCACGCCGCTCTCGACCCTGGTCGAGGACATCGGCGGCGCGAGCGACGTCAAGGCGATCTTCGGCGGGGTCGCGAACGCGGTCATCACCCCCGAGGTGCTCGACGTCCCGCTCGGCTTCGACAGCATGCAGGAGGCCGGCGCGGGGATGGGCAGCGGCGGCTTCGTCGTGTACGACTCGAGCCACTGCATCGTGTCCGTGCTCGCGACGTTGTCGCACTTCCTGATGATCGAGTCGTGCGGTCAGTGCAACGCGTGCAAGCTCGGCACCGAGCACCTCACCGAGGTCCTCGAGAAGATCGACCGTGGCGACGGCGTCGAGAAGGACCTCGAGCGGCTGCTGGAACACGCCGCGAAGGTCACCGACCAGAACCGCTGCTACCTGCCGGTCGGCGAGCAGCTCATGGTGACCAGCGTGCTCGAGCGCTACCCGGACGAGGTCGGTGACCACCTGGGCCGGGCGTGCTGGTCCGATCGCGAGGTCCCCGTGCCGAAGATCGAGTCGATCGACCTCGAGACCGGCGAGGTCACCTTCGACGGGCGCTACCACCTCAAGCGGTCCGACTGGTCCTACGCGGACGCGTGACGGTGACGACAGCTGGGGAAGGCGGCGGCGCCGGGGGCTCGGCGACGAACCCGTGGCTGCGACGCCGGGTCCTGCTCGGGGCGCACCGGGGCGGGTCCCTCGAGGCACCGGAGAACACGCTCGCGGCGTTCCGTCGCGCGGTCGGGCTCGGTGCGGAGATGCTCGAACTGGACGTCCGCGCGACCCGAGACGGTGAGCTCGTCGTGATGCACGACGAGACCGTCGACCGCACCACCGACGGCACCGGTGCCGTCGCCGACCTGCGGCTCGCCGCCGTGAGGGAACTCGACGCCGCGTACTGGTTCGTCCCCGGGGTCGGTCCCGACCCGACCCGGGCCGTCGACGACTACGTCCTCCGCGGCGTCGCGACGGGCGAGCGCTCGCCCCCGGAGGACTCCCCCTGGGCCCTCCCGGGCGACCTGCGTGTCCCGACGCTCGCCGAGGTGCTCGAGGCGTTCCCCGAGACGCTGCTCACCATCGAGGTGAAGGCGGCCGCCCCCGACGTCGAGCCGTACGAGGAGGAGCTCGCCCGGGTGCTCACCGGGGCCGGCCGTGGCGACGACGTCATCGTCGGCTCGTTCCACGAGAGCGCGCTCGAGGCGGTCACGTCCCACGCACCGGGCGTCTCGACGTCCGCGCCGCCGGCCGTGACCGGCGCGTTCTGGGAGGCCGCGACCGAGGGACGCGACGCTCCCGCGACCGGGCACGCCGCGCTGCAGATCCCGCTCCGCTGGGAGGGCGTCGACGTGGTCTCCGAGCGGCTGGTCGAGCTGGCGCACGACGGGGGCCTCGCCGTCCACGTCTGGACCGTCGACGACGAGGAGACGATGCGCTGGCTCGTGGGGATCGGGGTCGATGCGATCCTGACCGACCGGCCGACGCTGCTCCGCGACGTGCTCGACGACCTCGGTGTGCGGTTCCGCACCGGTTGAGCGCGCGGCCCGGATCAGCGCGGCACGTCGTCGGGGCCGTCGGCGTACGCCTCGATACACGTGACGCCGTCGTCGTGCACGGTCGCGGCGTGGGCGGTGCCCGGCTCGAGATCGATCCGGTCGCCCGCCTCGAGCAGGAGGTCACCTCCGCGGGTGTGGAAGGTGATGGACCCCTCGACGCAGTACAGGATCTTGTGCCG
>CAZADJ010000027.1:0-19364 GCA_964483845.1 uncultured Actinomycetota bacterium
CGCGGGACGCCGACGGGGACGTCGTCGGCGTCGGCGACTTCCGCGTGCGGATCCCGACCTGATCAGAACCCGGTCGCGAAGGTGTCGAGCGTGACGTACTCGCCCTTGGCGCAGTCGGCTTGCAGGACGTGGACCTGGTTCGCCCCGAAGTGGTCGTCGGGCGAGTAGCTGAGGTCGGGGAAGACCCCCGTGGAGACGCTGGTCCGCTCCAGGACGGCCCGGAAGTCCTCCCGGGTCAGGTCGTGTCCGTAGACCTCGCCGTACTCCTCCATGAGGAAGTGCGTCGACTTCGACGACGCCCACAGCGCGAAGGCGATGTCGTCCGGCGGCGGGTCGTCGGGGTGGAAGTGCTCCGCCGCGTCGAAGAACTCCGGGGCGTTGCTGCGTGCCCAGTCCAACCCGGGGAACGGGGAGAAGAAGATGCCGCCGTCCACCTGGTCGCACCCGGAGCCGAGCACCGCGTTCAGGCCCATGGAGATGCCGACCCCGACCCACTGGGGCCGGTAGTCGATCTCGTGCGCCTGCTGCGCGAACCGGATGTAGTCCACCGGGGAGGTGAGGACGTACACGATGTCCACGTCGTGGTCCCGTAGCTCCGCCGCGAAGCTCCGGTACCAGCCGGTGTCCCCGCGTGGGTGGCGCAGGGTCCGGTGGTAGGGGATCCCGTGCCGCTGGACGCTCTGCTCCCAGCCCTCGACGGCGTCGTCGAAGTTCTCCGTGTCGGTGATCACGGCGGCGGCCTTCTGGCCGGAGAGGTTGCGGTCCACGTACTGGCCGAGCAGGAGCCCCTGCTGCTTGTAGGACATCGAGATGGCGAAGTACCAGTCGAGTCCCCGCAGCCCCGCCTCGGTCACTCCGGCGGAGAAGTAGGGGACCTGGGCCCGGTTCGCGAAGCGTCCACAGGCCTGGATCTGGTCGGTGCCGCCGCCACCGGCGAGCGCGAACGCGCGGTCGGCGAGCTCGCGGCAGACCTGGATCGCCGCGCTCGGGTCGTAGCGGTCGTCACGGAAGATCTGCTCGATGTCGGTCCGGCCGAGGACGTCCCCGTTGTGGCGGTCGATCAGGTTGCGCCAGTACAGGTCCCCGAACTGCTCGAAGGAGCGCTGCGGCAGCGGAGCGGCACCGGTCACCGGTGCGTGCAGGCCGAGCGTGATGGTGTCGTCGGTCACCCCGGTGCGGTCGCTGCCGCGCGTCTCCTGCGACCCCTGCGCCGCGGTCGTACCGCCGTCGTCCCCCCCGGCGCTCTGGGTGCCAGAGCCCCCCGTGCCGCCTCCCGTGCCGCTCGATCCGGCGTCCGCCCCACCCTGACCGCCCGGATCGTCGGCATCGAGCGGATCGGTGGCGAACCCGTCGTCATCGACGTCGTCGAACCCGGTGTCGTCGACGAACTCGCCGTCCTCGCCCACCCCCGCGGTCCCCGATCTCACGGGGATCTCCGCGTCGGCGATGTTCACCTCGGCGTGCTGCCCACACGCGGCGAGCACCAGCGCGAACACCGCGACAGCGACGACGGCTCCGCCGTACCCGGACCGGCTTCCCACGCCCATCTCGGTCTCTTCCTCGCGGCTCCGTCCGTGCACTTCGACACCAGCCGGTCCAACTCCTGCCTCCCACTGCGAGGTAGCGGGGCCCCGCCCCCGCTACGTGGCCCGCCCGGGACCCTGCCTCACCGATACCCTCCCCTCCGGTCGGTCGGGAGGGGCACGCGTGGCACGGGTGGGGCTCGTGCTCGGTGCCGGCGGCATGACCGGCCACGGGTTCCACGCCGGCGCCCTCCACGCCCTCGCCGAGGTGACCGGTTGGGACCCGCGCGACGCCGAGGTCATCGTGGGCACATCGGCCGGCGCGCAGGTCGGCGCCTACCTGCGCGCCGGGATCGGCGCGGCCGACCTGGCCGCTCACGCCGCCGGCGAGCCGATCTCGGCCGAGGCCGAGGAGGTGTTCGGTCGCGCAGCCGAGGCGCGCTCACAGGGCCTGCCGCCGGGCCGCTGGCCCCTCCCGCTCCCGCCGGCCGCCCCGCGCCTGCTCGCGAGGGGGCTGCTCCGCCCCGGCTCGGTCAGCCTCGGCGCCCTCGTCTCGGCCGGTCTCCCCGAGGGGCACGTCCCGCTCGAGCGCTTCGCGGAGCGGATCGGTCGGCTCTTCCCCGACGGCTGGCCGCAACGGCCGCTCTGGCTGACCGCGGTGCGGCTCGACAGCGGCGAGCGGGTGATCTTCGGTCGTGACCGGACCACGGCCGTGGGACTCGCCGTCGCCGCCTCCTGCGCGATCCCCGCCTACTTCTCGCCCGTGCTGATCGACGGCGTCCGCCACGTCGACGGCGGGGTCCACTCGCCCACCAACCTCGACGTCCTCGCCGACCTCGACCTCAGCCTCGACCTCGTCATCATCAGCGCGCCGATGTCGCTGGCGCGCCGCGCGCTGCGCAACCCGGCGATCGACCTGCCGGCGCGATCGCTCCTGCGGTGGCGACTCGGCCGGGAGGCACGGCCGTTGCGCGCGGACGGGACGCGCGTGGTCGCCTTCCAGCCGACCCGCGCCGATCTGGAGATCATGGGTAACAACAGCATGGACCCGGGACGCCGGGCACCGACCGTGCACCGCGCGGAGCGCTCCACGCGGGAGCGCCTCCGCCGCGACGACCTCGCGGCCGAACTGTCCGAGCTGCTCAGCTGATGGGCGAGGGTCGGCGGCCCGGGACGTGGATCACCTCCAGCCGATTACCCTGACCCGGCAGCGGACACGAGGGGACGATCGTGCGCGTCCTGGTCACCGGCGGCACCGGCTTCGTCGGGTCCCACACGGTCGACGCGATCGCTGGGGCCGGACACGACCTGCGCCTGCTCGCCCGGTCGCAAGACCGGGTCGGTCCGGCCCTCGAGCCGCTGGGCGTCGACGTCGACGACGTCGAGGTCGTGGTCGGCGACGCGACCCGGGCCGCGGATGTCTCCGCCGCGGTGGACGGGTGCGACGCGGTGGTCCACGCAGCCGCCGTGTACTCGATCGATCCGCGCCGCGGGGAGGAGATGCTGCGCACGAACATGCGGGCGACGGAGCTCGTGCTGAGCGCAGCGGCCGAGGCCGGGCTCGACCCGATCGTCCACGTCTCCAGCGTGGCCGCGCTGCTGCCCTCCGACGAGGAGCAGGTCACCGAGGACTCCCCACCGGGCGACACCCGCCTCCCCTACCATCGCTCGAAGGCCGAGTCGGATCGGGTCGCCCGCACCTTCCAGGAACGGGGCGCACCGGTGGTGATCACCTACCCCGGCGCGGTGTTCGGGCCCCACGACCCCCACGTCGGCGTCTCCTCCGCGATGCTGGAGGAGGGGCTGCGCACCGGCGTCGCCCTCAGCGTCAAGGGCGCGTTCTTCAACGTCGTGGACGTGCGCGACGTCGCGGCGATCCACGTCGCGACGCTCGAGCCCGGGCGCGGGCCCCGCCGCTTCATGGCGTCCGGCTGGGGCACCTCCCACCCGGACCTGTGGGAGCGGATCGCGGAGTTGACCGGTCGTCGGATCCGCGTCCTCGCGATGCCGGCCACGCCGACCCGGGCGATCTCCCGGGCGTCGGACTGGCTGAGTCGCCGCCTCGGCGTGCCGTCGTTCGCTCCGTACGAGGGCGTCTGGTCGCTGCTCGAGGCCCCACCCGGGGACCACAGCCGCACCGTCGAGGAGCTCGACGTGCGGTTCCGACCCGTGAGCGAGTCCGTCGCGGACACGGTCCGCTGGCTGCACGAGGCCGGGCACATCACCGCCGAGCAGGCCGGCACGCTGGCGTCGTAGCCGGAGACGCCCGACACACCACGGGAGGTCCCCGTTGACCGACGGGCACGAGCTGGAACCCGACGCCGCCGCGATGCGCGCGATGCACGAGACGGTCGGTGCGGCGATCGTCGCCTGGATCCGGTCGCTGCCCTCCCGCCCGGCGGATGCCACGGCGCACGTACCGGACCTGATCGAGCGCGCCGGCGAGCCCCCACCGGAGCAGGGCCGGTCGCTGCACGAGCTGCTCGACGTCGCGCTCAGCGCCGCGGACCCGAGCTACGAGTCCGCCGGTCCCGGCTACCTCGCGTACGTCCCGGGCGGCGGGCTCCACGCCGCGGCGGTCGGCGAGTGGCTGGCCAGCGCGCTGAACCGCTACACGGGGGTCTCGGCCGCGGCCCCCGCCGCGGTCGCGCTGGAGCAGAGCGTCCTGCGCTGGATGTGCGACCTCTTCGAGCTGCCGGGGCGCGCCCAGGGTCTGCTGCTCTCGGGCGGCTCGATGGCGAACCTGGTCGCCCTCGCCACCGCACGCTCCACGTCGTCCCCGGAGAGCTCGGACCGGGCGGTGGTCTACACAGGCGAGCAGGCCCACGCCTCGGTGCGCAAGGCTGCGCGGACGGTCGGGATCCGCCCGGACCGGATCCGCTCCGTCGGGTCCGACGACGCCTTACGCGTGCGCGTCGACGAGATCGCCGCCGCGATCGAGACGGATCGCGCTGCCGGGCTGACCCCGGTCGCGATCGTCGCTGCCGCGGGCACGACCAACACGGGGACCGTCGATCCCCTGGCGGACCTCGCGGCGCTCGCTGACGAACGTGACGTCTGGCTCCACGTGGACGCGGCGTACGGGGGCTTCTTCCAGCTCACCGCGCGCGGCCGGGCGACCCTGCGCGGACTCGACCGCGCCGACTCGATCACCCTCGACCCGCACAAGACCCTCTTCCTGCCGTACGGGACCGGGGCGCTGCTGGTCCGCGACGGCGGGCACCTCGCCGCGACGTTCGCCGAGGACGCCGACTACCTGCAGGATCTCGACGGCACCGAGCAGCCCGACTTCAACGCGATCTCCCCCGAGCTGTCGCGCGAGTGGCGGGGGCTGCGTGTCTGGCTCCCGTTGCACCTGCACGGGCTGGCCGCGTTCCGGGCAGCGCTCGACGAGAAGCTCGACCTCGCCGCCGACGCGTACGAGGACCTGCGCGCGGAGGAGCGCCTCGAGGTGATCCCCCCGGAGCTCAGCATCGTCGCCTTCCGGTACGCCGGTGGTGACGACCACGCACAGCTCGAGCTGCTGCGCGCGATCAACCGGCACGGACGCGTGCTGCTGTCGAGCACCCGGATCCGGGGGGAGGTCTGGCTGCGCCTCGCGATCGTCTCGCACCGCACGCACGAGGACCGTGTGCGGGAGGCCCTCACGCTGGTCCGTGACGAGCTCGACACGATCGCGTCCTGAGGGGCCCGCCCGAGGTCCTGCGCTGTGGCAGGCTCTCACCCGCAGGGAGGTGGAGCACCGACGCCGGAGGGAGCCATGCCGCCGGATGATGCGTCCGGGTCCGCCGCCGACCCCGGCTGGGCACCGGTCACGCAGGAGACCTGGTCGGACTTCTACATGGTGTTGCGCAGCGTGCTCGCGGAGCTGCCACCGGGGGTCCGGCTGCTGCTCGGAGCCGACGACGACGCCCGCGTCGCGCACGTCACGGCGAGACCGGCACCGCACGTGGAGGTCCGTGCCGGCGAACGGCGCTTGGCGTCGCTGTCCTGCGGGTCGCTCACGGATGTGCTCGAGCACGTCCGGGCCAACGTGGAGGACCACTGGGACCTGGCCGGTCCGTCGCAGCTCTCGTACACCTACGAGGGGTCGGTCTCGCCGCGCCTGCGAGCCGCGTTCACCGGCGAGGATCTCGTCGCCGACCTGCCGGAGGTCGACTCGCCCGGTGCGACCGCGCACAGCACCGGCGACGAGGCGCGGCAGGATCTCGGCGGACGCCTCGACGCCGAGACGCTGGAGAAGCTGGAGGAGCTGCGTCGTCTCGGTGGCTCCTGACCGGTCGCGGTGCCCCGGTCCGGCCGGTCCCCCGTGACGTGCGCTCAGCGCACACCGCGAACCTCACGGCGGCGCTCAGGCAACCACGGGTGACCGAGGCCGGGAGGCTCGCGTGGGGAGGACGACGACGGATGCCGGTGGCGACGGACGGGCGCTCGCGGCGCGCCGCCCGTGCGTACCGTGGGTCGGGGCGAGCGGCCCACGGGCGCTGCTCCGCCTGTCGTACGCGCCGGACCGAACCCGTCCCCTCACCCGGAGAGAGAGGCATGCCGCGGGCCGAGGAGACCGACGCCGACATCATCGCGCGCTCGCGCGGTGATCCGGAGGCCTTCGCTGCCGTGTTCGACCGCCACTACGACGCCGTCCACCGCTTCCTCTGGGGGCGAGTGGGCCAGGCGGCCGAGGACCTGACGGCCGAGGTGTTCCGCATCGCGTTCGAGCAGCGCGACCGGTACGACCCCGACTACCCGTCGGCGAAGCCGTGGCTCTTCGGCATCGCCTCCCGGCTCGCCAAGCGACGTCACCGCGAGCGTGTCCGGACCGACGAGGTGCGGACGCGCCTCGACAGCGCCGCTCGCGAGGGCCAGCGGAGCTTCGAGGAGCGCCTCGCCGAGCTGACCCCGGGATCGACCATCACCGAGGCGCTCCGGGACGTGGAGGAACGCGACCGCGAGCCCCTGCTGCTCCACGTCTGGGGCGACCTCAGCTACGAGCAGGTGGCACACGCGCTGGAGATCCCGGTCGGCACGGTGCGCTCCCGCATCCACCGGGCGCGCGGACAGCTACGCGACCGCCTCACCGAGGACGACCAGGACGCCCAGGACGACCGGAGCGCGCCGGCCGACCTGACCGTGCGCGAACGAGGAGGCCCCGGTGGATGAGCTCGACCGCCTCCGTGGGCTCCTCGACGACGCACCCGCGCCCGACCCCGCGCGCAAGGCATCCGCACGCCACGAGCTGCTGGCGATGGCGCGCGCCGAGGAGGAGGCACGCGCCGAGGCCGACGCCGCGGACACCGAGGTGGGCGTCGGGGTGATCGCGACCCTGCGCCGCCTGCTGACCGGCGGCTCGCCGTGGCCCCGGCTCGCCGCCGCAGCGGCGCTGCTGCTGGTCGTCGGCGTCGGGACGGTGCTGATCGGCCCGTTCGACCGCCCCCACGACGAGGCCCCGGTGGCCGGACCGGACCCGGACGCTCCCCCCGCTGCCGAGGAGGTACCGGCGGACGAGACACCTCAGGACGGGCCGGTGGCGTTCGCCCGCACGTGCGAGGACCCGGACGGCCACTACACCGTCGACTACCCGGACGAGTGGCACGCCAACCAGCGCTGCGGAGCCTTCGCGGCGGAGCCGGTGGAGGGCTGGAACGACGCCGTCGGCGGCGCCGCACTGGGAGCGATCGACATCAGCGTCGAGCCGGTCGCCTTCGAGGATGCGATCGACCCCGGCGGGCACGCCGAGGAGCTCGAGGGCGAGCGTACGACCGTGGACGGTCGCGACGCGTACCGTGGTCACCTCGCGAGCACGGACGACGCCGGGCTCGACGAGGGGACCGAGTACTACATCTACTACGTCGATCTCGGGGAGCACACGCTGATCGCGCGCTCGCTGGACCCCGGGGACGGGACCTTCGAGGAGCGGCGCGAGGTGCTCGACCGGATGATGGAGACGATCTCCGTCCACGACGCCGGCTGACCACGGGCAGCTCCACGATCCGTCCCAGCCGCCGGAGGGCCACCCGCTCGCGTATGCTCGGGGCCGCCGAGACCACGTTGGAGCCGATGGGCGACGCGCACACCACGTTCGAGTGGAAGGGGCGGCACGGCCCCTTCGATCTCCTCCTGGGCGAGCACACGTTCCCGCCGTCGACCGTCTCCACGCTCCTCGCCGAGGCGATGGAGGTCGGGTCGGACGAGACCGTGATCGACATGGGCTGCGGATCGGGGGTGCTGTCCATCATCGCCGCCGAGCTCGGCGCGGCGCAGGTGCACGGCGTCGACGCCGCGCCCGACACGGTGGAGATCGCGACGCTGAACGCCGAGCGCCGAGGTGTGGCCGACCGGACCACCTTCTACGAGGGTGACCTCTTCGATCCGCTCCCCGACGATCTCCGTGCGGACCTGATCATCGGCGACGTCTCGGGCATCCCCGACCCGGTCGCGCGCGTCACCGGCTGGTTCCCCAGCGGACGCGGCGGGGGACCGCACGGCTCGGAGTTGCCCGTGCGCATGCTCGAGGAGGCGCCACGCCGCCTGCGCCCGGGCGGCCGGCTGCTGCTGCCCACGGGCTCGATCCAGGACGAGCCGACCCTGCTGGAGGTCGCGCGGTCGATGTTCGGGCGCCTCACGAAGCTGGTGGAGCGCCGGCTCCCGCTGCCCTCGTCGCTGAGCGACGCACCCGAGATCCTCGAGCTGATGCGCGACGGGGTGATCGACCTCACCCGGCGCGGCTCCCGGCTGATCTGGCACGCCCGGGTCTGGGAGTGCTCCGGCGGGCCACAGCCCGCGGACGGCCACGCCTGATCACACCGCGCTCCGGCCGGGCGGCGACGTGTCGGCGGTGACTAGCGTGATCCCGACCGGACCGGGAGGATCGTGTGGACGACCTGTTCTCCATCGACGGCAAGGTGGCGCTGGTCACCGGCGGATCCCGCGGGATCGGCCGGATGATCGCCGCCGGGCTGGTGCGCGCCGGGGTCCGTGTCTACATCGCGTCACGCAAGGCCGGCGATCTGCGCGCGACCGCCGACGAGCTGGCGGAGCACGGTGAGTGCGTGGCCATCCCCGCCGACCTCTCCGACGAGGACGGGTGTCTCGGCCTCGCCGAGGCGGTCGCCGCCGAGGAGGACCGGCTCCACATCCTCGTGAACAACGCCGGGGCGTCGTGGGGTGCGCCGATCGCCGAGTACCCGGCCTCCGGCTTCGACAAGGTGCTCGACGTCAACGTGAAGGGGGTCTTCTTCCTCACCCGAGCGCTCCTCCCCCAGCTGCGCGCCGCCGCCGACCCCGACGACCCAGCGCGGGTGATCAACATCGGCTCGGTCGACGGGATCTCCGTCCCCGAGCTGGAGAGCTACGCGTACTCGGCCTCGAAGGCGGCCGTGCACATGCTCACCCGCCACCTCGGCAAGCGGCTCGCACCCGAGCACATCACGGTGAACGCGATCGCCCCCGGCCTGTTCGAGAGCAGGATGACCGCGTTCATGTTCGACGAGCTCGACGAGCACGCCGAGGACGTCTTCCCCCTGCAGCGCACCGGTCGGCCTGATGACGTCGCCGGCACGACGATCTTCCTCGCCTCCCGGGCGGGCTCCTACCTCACCGGCGCGGTCATCCCCGTCGACGGGGGTATCGCGACGCTGGCCTGACCACCGCGACTACGAGGGGGCCCGTCCGGCGCCCTCGAGCCCGAGCCCGAGCTCGGTGAGCAGCCGGTGGTCGGCGACGGGGGCGGCGGCGTGCTCGGCGAGCAGCGCGTGGAAGCGGGCGGCCTCCCCGGTCCCGGTGTCGAGCACCTCGACGTCCCCGCCGGGGCCGGCGATGTGTGCGATGACGGTGGCGAGGCCGAGCCGCCGCTGGAACGGGTTCGCCCGGGTGGTGACCGCCTGGATCTTCACCAGGGGCGCGAGGCTCGTGGTCACCGAGAGCGCCCCCTGGCGGGCGGCGACGAGCCGTTCGCTCGCACCGTGCGCGAGCTGGCGGTACTCGACGACCCCGAGGACCGCCGCGACGGGCAGCACCGCGAGGACCGGCACCTCCAGCGGCTCCAGCCAGGACCACGGGACGATCCAGACGGCGGCGACGAGGTACGCGGCGGTGCGGACCCAGCGGAAGATCGCCCGACGCATCGCGTTCCGGGGGTGCGGCGACAGCTCCGGTGTGCCCCGCGCTCCCTCGTACACGTCGCGGAGCAGGTCGTCGACGCGTCCGTCGGCGAGCAGCGGCACGGTGACGCGCCGGTCCCCCGCCGCGGATCCTCCGGCGGAGTCGATGCGGACCGCCGCGAAGCCCAGCAGACGACGCACCCAGTTCCGGCGGACCTGCACGAGCTGGACGCGCTGGAGGGGCAGCACGGAGCTCCTCGTGGAGAGGAGCCCCCGCGAGACGTGCAGATCGTCGCCCTCCCGCACGATGCGGAAGCCCGTGTCGCGCAGGATCCCGACCGCGACGGCCGTGACGACGGAGAGGAGCAACGCCAGACCTCCGATGACGAGGACCGTCCCGAGCGTCACCTCCAGGAGCGGTCCGTCGTCGGCCCCGAGGCCGAGCTCGACCGCCCGCTCCGCGAGTGCTTCGAACCACTCCTCGGTCCGGGGACCCGCGAACTGGAACGCACCTGCCACGACCGCCGGGAAGACCAGCAGCCTCGCCCCGGTGACCGCCCCGAGGACGACGTGACCGAGGGGCACCCGGAGGACCTCCTCACGCGGGTCGCGCCGGACGCCGGCGGCCGGCCGCTCCACGGCGGTTCCGTCGGCGGGCGTCCCCGCGACCGGCCCGCCGCTGTCGCGGAGCGCGGCGCGCAACCCGACGGCCACAGCCTCCGGGATCACCCGCAGCTCCACCGGCTCCCCACGCGTGCCGGCGGTCTCGACCCGCAGGGTGGCCAGACCGAGGAGCCGCTGGACGAACCCCCGGTCGACCCCGACCTGTTGGATGCGATCCACGTCGAGCGCCCGTCGGTTGCGGCTGAGCACCCCTTCGTCCACGCGCAGCACCTCACCGTCGAACGAGTAGGTGAAACGCTGCCAGACGAGCACCCGCACGCCGAGCACGGCGAGGCCGATGGCAGCGAGCACGGTCAGCGTGAACCCCGCCACCGCGAACGTCGCGACGATCGGGACGACGTACTGCTGGACGATCCGCCGGGGACTGATCCCGAGGAGCACCGATGCGGGGTGGAGGCGGCGCGGGGCGGCGAAGCGCCCGGAGGTCAGCGCCTCGTCGTCGCGCTCCGTCCCGGACGCGTCAGACCGCATCGCTGATCTCGTCCCGGTGCTGCCCGAGAGCGGCGGCCGCCCGCGCCAGCAGCTCCTCGCGCACCGTCGGAGCGTCGTGGGCGGGGATCCCCGGCAGGGATGCGCTTCCGGAGCCGGATGCGGTCGTGACCTGCAGCGACGCCAGGTCCAGCCAGCGGTCGAGCGGCCCCTGGTTGATGTCGATCTGCTGGATCCGGAAGTAGGGGACCGCCTGGTGCCGGCGGACCAGCACGCCGTGACGCAGCTCGAGAGCGAGCGGCGTGAGCCGCCAGCGCCACGCCTCGTACCGGGCCCGCGGGTACCAGCCGGCGCCGATCGCGAGCAGGCTCAGGCCGGCCGCGACCACCACGACACCCAGCCACCGGAGGAGGACGAGCGCCAGCGCCGCGGCCGGCAGGACCAGGATGAGGATCGGGATCGTCGCTCCGACCCGCCAGACGCGGACAACCCGGGGATCCAGCGCGCGCTCACGGTCGTCCAGCCCCGTCACCCCGGACGGGCCCTCTCCGACCGACGGGGCCGACGTCGGGTCGTGCGGCCGGTCGACACCCGGATCAGCGTCGGTCACGGGCCCTCCATCGGTCTCGGGGACGGGATCGGCGCGGCGCACGACCCACGACACGATCCGTGCCTCGGCGGTCGCGCCGTCCGCCACGAGGGTGCCACGTGCGACCCCGGAGCGGATGCCGGCGCTGGGGAGCGGTCAGCGACCGGGTCGACGCGCGTCGCCCGCGGGAGGACCCTGGACGAACGGCCGTGACGAGCGGTGCCCGCGTGAGGATGCTGGGTGGTCGAAGCTCAGAGGAGAGCCCACCTTGGAGACGGCCCGCCCCGTCAAGCCCGCTGCGACCCTCACCGTCCGTGACGGTGAGCTCGCCGGGACCACCCTGCGACTCGGGGACGACGACGAGCAGATCATCGGGAGGAGCACCGAGGCCGCGCACGTGCTCGAGCACCCCCAGATCTCGCGGCTCCACGCGTCCATCTCCCGCCAGGCGGGGATGTTCGTGCTGACCGACCTGGGCAGCGCCGCCGGGACGAAGGTCGGCGGCGAGACCATCGACGGACCGGTGGTGCTCCACCACGGCGACGTCGTCGAGTTCGGTCCGGTCGAGCTCGTCTTCGAGGACCCGAGCCAGATGGTCTCCGACGACGAGGAGACCATGGTGATGAACATCCCCGAGGAGGTCACCACCGGCCCGTCCCTGTCACCTCGTCAGCAGGAGGTCCTGGAGGGGATGGCCGAGGGGATGACCAACAGCGAGATCGGCGAGCGGCTCGGCATCACCGAGCGCACGGTGAAGGCGTACGCGCAGGAGCTCTACACGAAGCTCGACGTCAACAACCGCGCCGGGGCGGTGGCGGAGGCGGCCAAGCAGGGCCTGCTCGACCTCTAGGCGCGCCCACCCCGTCCTCCGCGGCGTCGGCGCACGCCGATCTCGGGCAACTGGCCGATCGGTGCGGCGAGGTCGCCCTCGAGACGGCGGACCTCCAGCCCGGGGGCGACAAGAGGCCTGCCCATCCGTACACTGTCCTCTCGGCCGCCGGACGGAGACGGGGAGCCCCATGAGCCTCGACGACGACGGGATGCAGGCGCGGGCGCCGCGTCTGGACCTCACACGCGTGGAGGTCCTCGCTGCGCGACAGCGGGCGCTCCCCGATCAGATGCGAGCCGATCTGCGCTGGCCGTGCCCGGTCTGCGGGTTCCGCCAGCCCGTCCGCGGCAGCTGGGCGCTCAGGGTGCGCAACAGCGACCACCCGCCCCACGAACGCGAGGTCATCGCGTGCGACGACTGCGCCCGGCGGGCGGGAGCCGGACTGGTCGACCGCTGACCCGTTGACCCCTCCGAGGCGCCGACGGGCCCACGGCGGCGCCGTACCGTGCCCCGTCAGGTATGCGTGGCCCGATCCGCTCCGGTCTGCTCACCGCGACGGCGCTCGCGGTGGCGGCGCTGCTCGCCGCCTGCGAGGTACCCGAGCCGCCGCGCCACATCTCCGGACCGATCGCCGCGCCGCCCGGCTGTCCCGCGCTGCCCGACCAGCTCGCTGAGATCGACATCGGCGGTCGCCCGCCGCCCACGGATGGGGTCGACACGGCGCGCGAGGTGACCGCGATCGACGTCTGGGGCAGACGGGCCACCGAGGCGGTCGACCCGACCAGCCTCGGCCGCTTCCTCGCGACCTT
Source organism: uncultured Actinomycetota bacterium (assembly GCA_964483845.1). Taxonomy (GTDB): domain Bacteria; phylum Actinomycetota; class Nitriliruptoria; order Nitriliruptorales; family JAHWKO01; genus CAZADJ01. The sequence goes on from CAZADJ010000027.1 coordinate 12,960, forward strand.
CCACCACGACTTCGACGTGATCGCCGAGGGCCGCCTCCCGACCCTGGGGATGGACGTCGAGGTCCGCAGCGACGGGCCGCTCGGAGTCGATCTCGCCGCGCTCGACCGGACCGCTCACACGATGCTCACCATGGACTACCCCGACCCGCGCTTCGCGGTCCTCGTCGACTGCTACCGCCGCCGCATCGTCAGCGGCCGGGAGCTCGAGGGTCGGACGCTGCGCATCTACGTCCCGGCGGACCCGACCGCCTGCTTCCAGGCGGGGGTCCTGACGCCGAGGGGCGAAGGCGGTTGCGACGCGATCGGGTTCGCGATCCCGGACACGCAGCTGATGCCGAGCCTCGCGCGCCTGCGACCCCTGTCGCTGCGCTGGCCGGCGACGATCGTCCTCGCCCCCGGCCAGCACTCCACCCACGCCGAGCCGGTTGAGCAGCGCGCGGCGCAGATCCTGGTCCACGAGCTGATGCACTTCTTCGACAACGAGATGGGGCTGCGGCCCCACCCGATCGCCCTCCGCGAGTACGAGCAGCGCGCGTACTACGTCGAGCAGGTCCACTCGCGGGCGGCCGCCCGCGGCGAGATCGACCCCGGGACGCCGATCACCTGGCGGCGGCTGATGCTGCCGGAGACCGCCGAGGACGAGCGGCGGTGACCCGGCGCCTACGATCGGCTCGCGGATCCGTCACGACGAGCCGTACCCTCGGAGCATGACCTCAGCACCGACACCGACCGAGACCCGCCCGGCGCCGTCCGTCGACGAGGGCGACCACGACCGCTTCGCCCACTACATCCGCCAGACGGACTGGGAGCGCGCCTACGTGCACGGTGAGCCGGTGATCGCCCTCTGCGGCAAGCGGTGGGTACCGACGCAGGATCCGAGCCGCTACCCGGTCTGCCCCTCCTGCCGAGAGATCCGCGAGCGTCTCGCCGGCGGCTGACCGTCGCCCCGGAGGTCGAGCACCGCGACGCCGGCGAAGCGGTCGTTCGCGAGGTCGTCGAGCGCCCGGTCGGCCTCCTCGAACGGGTAGCGGGTGGTGGTCATCTCGATCCCGATGCGGTCCGCGAGCGTCAGCAGCTCCTCCCCGTCGGCGCGCGTGTTCGCGGTGGTCGAGGTGAGCGTGCGCTCCTGGAAGAGGTGCTCGTCGTAGGACATGGCCGGGACGTCCGAGAGGTGGATCCCGGCGATGGACAGCGTCCCGCCGCGGTCCAGGGCCCGGAGCGCCGCTGGGACGAGGTCCCCGGCCGGGGCGAAGATGACCGCGCCGTCGAGCGGCACCGGAGGCTCGGTCCCGGCACCGCCGACCCACTCGGCGCCGAGCTCGCGTGCGAGGTGCTGTCCCTCCTCGGAGCGCGTCACGACGTGGAGCTCGTCACCGCGGGCCACCGCGATCTGCGCAACGACGTGGGCCGACGCACCGAACCCCCAGATCCCGAGCCGTCCGCCGGGCGGGACCGCCGCTCGCTTCAGCGCGCGGTAGCCGACGATCCCGGCGCAGAGCAGCGGCGCGGCCGCCACGTCATCGAAGCGGTCGGGGATCGGGTACGCGTAGGCCTCCGGCACGGTCGCGTACTCCGCGTAGCCGCCGTCGTCGGTCCAGCCGGTGAAACGTGGGTCGACGCAGAGGTTCTCGTCCCCGCGCCGGCAGAACCGGCAGCGCCCGCAGGTCCGACGCAGCCACGGGATGCCGATGCGGGCACCGGGCTCGAAGCGGTCCGCGCCGGCACCCCGCGCGTCCACGACGCCGACGATCTCGTGCCCCGGGGTGACCGGCTGTCTCCGCGGCTCCAGGTCGCCCTCGGCGACGTGCAGATCGGTGCGGCACACCCCGCAGGTCGACACACGGACCCGGACCTCGCCGGGGCCCGGATCCGGGACCGGGACGTCCTCGAGCAGCAGCGGCCGCGCGTCCATCGGCCCCGGCTCGGTGATCCGCCACGCCCGCATCGTCGTCATGGCGGTCATGCAACACGACCCGCGAGCGGCTCGCGCGGAGGTCATTAGTCCCCGTCGACGGGGACGGCGGCCTCGAGCTCGGCGGTGAGCTGGTTCAGCACCTCGCGGGCGTCGCCGAAGAGCATCACCGTGTTGTCCGCCTCGAACAGCTCGTTCTTCATCCCCGCGTAGCCCGGCGAGAGGCTGCGCTTGATCACGAAGACACGGTCCGCCTCGTCGACGTTCAGGATCGGCATCCCCGAGATCGGGTTCCCGGTGCTCTGGCGGGCGGCCGGGTTGACGACGTCGTTCGCCCCGACGACGAGCACCACGTCGGTGCGCTTGAAGTCGCGGTTGATGTCGTCCATCTCGACGAGCAGCTCGTAGGGGACGTCGGCCTCGGCGAGGACCACGTTCATGTGGCCAGGCATCCTCCCGGCAACCGGGTGGATGCCGAAGCGGACCTCCACACCTCGGGCCTGCAGCGCCTCGGCGAAGTCCCCGGCGGCGTGCTGCGCCCGGGCGGCGGCGAGACCGTAGCCGGGGACCATGACCACGGACCGGGCCGCCTCGAGCACCATCACGGCCTCCTCCGCGTCGGAGGAGACGACGTTCGTGTACTCGTCGTCGTCACCGCTGGGCGCGTCGGTCCCGTACCCGCCGGCGATGACGTTGGCGAGCGAGCGGTTCATCGCGTTGCACATGATCTGGGTGAGGATCAGCCCGGCCGCGCCGACGAGGGTCCCGGCGATGATGAGCAGGTTGTGACCGAGGGCGAAGCCGGTCGCGGCCGCGGCGACCCCCGACAGGGAGTTCAGCAGCGAGATCACCACCGGCATGTCGGCCCCGCCGATCGGCACGACGAGGACCACGCCGATGACCAGGCTCACCGCGAGCACCGTGAGGACGAGCCACGACCCGAGCGTCGGGTCGGACACGGCGAACGTGGTCCAGCCCCCCAGCGCGAGCGCGCCGACCGCGAGCAGGCCCATCAGCGCCCACCGCACCGGGATGTGCGGCATCCCCGAGATGGTCCCCCGCAGCTTGAGCTCCGCCACGACGCTGCCGGTGAAGGTGCTGGCGCCGACGAGGACCGAGATCACCAGCGTGACCGCCTCGGTCCCCCCGAGCTCGACCGCGGCCGCCCGGTCGGCGCCGGCCTCGACGATCTCGCGCCAGAACAGCGCGATCGCGACCAACGCGGACGCGCCGCCGCCGAAGCCGTTGAAGCGCGCGACGATCTCGGGCATCGCCGTGGCCTTCGCACGGACGACGATCACGATCCCGGCCGCGGTCCCGATCGCCAGGCCGACACCGACCCAGAGGAGGTCGATCGTGCCCTGCTCGACGATCGCGGCCACGACCGCGATCAGCATCCCCGTGCCCGCGAGGGCGTTCCCGCTGCGGGACGTGCGGATCCGCGCGAGCCGCTTGAACCCGACCGCGAAGCAGACGATCGAGACCAGGTAGGTGATCTGGACGGCGGTCTCCATCAGCGCTTGTCCCCGAACTCACCGAGCATGCGGTCGGTGACGAGGAACCCCCCGACGACGTTCACCGTCGCCATGATCAGCGCCAGCACCGCGAACGCGGTCCCCCAGCCGACCCCACCGGCCGCCGCGAGCGCCAGGGCGCCGACGATCGTCACCCCCGACATCGCGTTGGCGCCCGACATCAGCGGCGTGTGGAGCGTCGGCGGGACCTTCGTGATCAGCTCGAAACCCAGGAACGCGGCCAGCACGAAGACGTAGATGCTGACCAGCAAGCCACCCGTCATCGCTCACCCTCCTCCTCGTCGAGACGCTCGGCGGTCGCACCGTGCACGACCTCGCCGTCGGCGGTGAGCAGCGCCGCCGAGACGATCTCGTCGTCGGGATCGATCTCCAGCTCCCCGGAACCGTCGTCGTCGAGCAGGTCGCGGACGAGCGCCGCGACGTTGCGCGCGTACAGCGCGCTCGCCTCCCCCGGCATCTGCGAGGCGAGATCGCCGGCGGCGATGACACGGACCGAGCCGTGCTCGACCTCGCCGTCCGCCGGGGTCAGCTCGCAGTTGCCGCCCTCGGCCGCCGCGAGGTCGAGCAGCACCGATCCGGGCCGCATGCCGTCGACCATCTCCTCGGTCACCAGCACCGGCGCCGGCTTGCCGGGGACGAAGGCGGTCGTGATCACCGCGTGCGCGTCGGCGAGGTGTCGGCCGAGGATCCGACGCTGCATGGTGAGGAAGTCCTCGTCGACCTCCTTCGCGTAGCCGCCCTCCTCCTCGGCGTCGGCCTCCTCCTCGAGGTCGATGAACTCGCCGCCGAGCGACTCCACCTCGGCCCGAGCCGCCTCCCGGATGTCGTTCGCGCGGACCACGGCGCCGAGCCGCCGTGCGGTCGCGATCGCCTGGAGGCCGGCCACCCCCGCACCGAGCACCACGACGGTGGCCGGACGGATCGTCCCCGCGGCGGTCATCGACAACGGGAAGTGCTTGTCGAGGGTGTGCGCGGCGACGATCGCGGCACGGTATCCGGCTATCGACGCCTGCGACGAGAGCGCGTCCATGCGCTGCGCACGGGTGATCCTCGGGATCAGCTCCATCGCGAGCGCCGAGACCCGCGCCTCGGCGAGCGTCCGCACCAGCTCGAGGTTGCGGTGCGCGGCGAGCAACCCGATCAGGACCGCGCCCTCGCGCAGTGCGCGCACGTGCTCGAGCGGCGGTGGTCCGACCGTCAGGACGAGATCGGCGGCGGACCACCCGTCCGTCGGCTCCTCGACGAGGTCCGCTCCGGCGTCGGCGAACGCGTCGTCGGCGATCGTCGCCGCCGCCCCGGCTCCACGCTCGACGCGCACCTCGAGCCCCGCGTCGGTCAGCCCGCCGACGCTCTCCGGGGTCGTGGCCACCCGGCGCTCCCCCTCCCCCCGCTCCCGGGGGACGAACACGGTGGTCATCGAGACCCCTGTCGCATCGGCTCGGCTCGGCCCCCACGGAGACTACTGACCGTCGCCGCCGATCCCGACATCGGGGTCCGACTACCGTCGCGGTGAGGTGCGTCGTCCACAGCGGAGGTCGCTGAGCGGTGGAGTGGCTGGGCGCACCCGACCACTGGTTCGCGCGCCTCGTCTACCTCCGCGGCGTCGGGGCGATCTACCTCATCGCGTTCGTCGCGGCGCTGAACCAGTGGCGGCCGCTGCTCGGGGAGCGCGGTCTGTTCCCCGTGTCCCGGTTCGTGGCGACGGTGAGGTTCCGGCACTCACCGAGCCTGTTCCACGTCCGCCACACCGACCGGTTCGCGCTCGCGGTCTGCTGGGTCGGGATCGCCCTGTCCGCGGCGGCGGTGCTCGGACTGCCAGAGCGCGCACCGATCCCCGTCTCGATGGCGGTGTGGCTCACGATCTGGCTCGCCTACCTCTCGATCGTGAACGTCGGCCAGACCCCGTACGGGTTCGGGTGGGAGTCGATCCTGCTCGAAGCGGGGTTCCTCGCCATCTTCCTCGGGCCCGCGTGGATGGAGCCCCCGCTCCTGGTGATCCTGCTCGTGCGCTGGCTCCTGTTCCGGGTCGAGTTCGGGGCCGGGCTCATCAAGCTGCGCGGGGACCGGTGCTGGCGCGACCTCACCTGCCTCTACTACCACCACGAGACCCAGCCCATGCCCAACCCGCTGAGCTGGTTCTTCCACCACCTGCCCCGCCCGCTGCACCGGGTCGAGGTCGCGGGCAACCACGTCGCGCAGCTGGCGGCCCCCTGGGCGCTGTTCCTCCCCCAGCCGGTCGCCGGCGTCGGCGCCGGCCTGATCATCATCACCCAGCTGTGGCTGGTGCTCTCGGGGAACTTCTCCTGGCTGAACGTGCTCACCATCGTGCTCGCCGTCGCCGCGCTCCCCGACGACGTCCTCGGTGCGGTCGTCCCGATCGACCGGCCCGAGCTCGTGGCGGCGCCGACCTGGCACACCGCGCTCGTGATCGCGATCGCGGCGCTGATCGCCGTGCTGAGCTGGTGGCCGGTGCGCAACATGGCCTCCAGCGCGCAGGCGATGAACCGCAGCTTCAACCCGCTGCACCTCGTCAACACCTACGGCGCCTTCGGGAGCATCACGCGCGAGCGCAACGAGATCGTGCTCGAGGGCACCACGGATCCGGCACCGACCGCCGACAGCGACTGGCGTCCCTACGAGTTCAAGGCGAAGCCGGGTGACCCCGACCGCCTGCCCCCGCAGATCGCGCCCTACCACCTGCGTCTCGACTGGCTGATGTGGTTCGCGGCCCTGGCGCCGGGACGGCCCCGCCCGTGGCTCCTGCGCCTCGTCGAGCGGCTGCTCGAGGCGGATCCCGCGACGCTCGGGCTGCTGCGCGCCGACCCCTTCGAGGGGGACGCCCCCCGGGCGGTGCGTGCCCTCGTCTACCGCTACCGGTTCACGACCCCCGATGAGCGGCGCGAGACCGGGGCCTGGTGGCACCGCACGCTCGTCGGCGAGCACCTCCCACCGGTGCGA
>CAZADJ010000028.1:0-19260 GCA_964483845.1 uncultured Actinomycetota bacterium
AGGTGGTCGATCTCGTGCAGGAAGATGCGGGCGAGGAACCCCTCGGCATCGCGCACGTGCTCGTCGCCGTGGACGTCCTGGAAGCGCACCCGGGCGCGCAGCGGGCGGTCCAGGGGGTAGAACAGCCCCGGGAAGGACAGGCACCCCTCGTCGCCCTCCTGGATCTCCTCCGAGGTCTCCTCGACCACCGGGTTGACGACGGCGCCGTGCTCCTCGTCGACCGCGACCTCCCAGACGAACAGCCGCTTCAGGATCCCGACCTGGTTCGCCGCGAGCCCGGCGCCGGCGGCCTCGCGCAGCGTCTCGAGCATGTCGCCGGCCAGGCGTCCCAGGTGCTCGTCGAAGTCCGTGACCTCGCGTGCGGTCTGGCGCAGGATCGGGTCCCCGAAGATCCTGATGTCGAGCGTCGCCACGCGCCGCCTCCCGGGTCGGACGTCGCAGAGGGTATACGCCGCGTGCCGGCCGACGACCGGGCGCGGCCACGAACGCGGCGCGACGCACGCTGCTCAGGCGACGTCCACCGGGTCCACGTCGACGCGCACGTCGAGGCCGTCCTCGCTCCACGTCGCCCGCAGCGGTGCGAGGGCGTCCAGCGTCTCCACGCGCTCAGCGGACTTCACCAGCAGCGCGGCGCGCTCGCCGACCGGACGCGGACCCAGCACCTCGTCGCCGTCGGGGAGCTCGGCACGCAGGTCGTCGCCGACGCGGACACCGTCCCCACCGACGTCGATGCGCACCGCGTACGCGACCGGCGGGAAGCGGAGCTCGGCGCGTCGCCCGACCTCCTCCCGCCAGAACCCGCCCGGGTCCCAGCGCACCAGCGCCTGCACCGCGTGGTGCTCGGGCTCGCGTGTCTGGACCACGACGGTCGCGCCGCGCCGGGTGGCGCCCCCCGCCGGCGCCGCCGCCCCCGGCCCGGCCGCCGCCCACGACGCGACGCGCATGCTGAGCCGCAGGGTGTCCTCGGCGGCGTCCAGCGTCGGTCGCTTGAGCTGCCCGTCCACGTCGGGTAGGACGACCGCCCCGACCGGTCCGGGCGCCTCGGCCTGGGTCGAGCCCCGCGTCAGCACGACGACCGCTGGTGCCGCCGGGATCGGCTGCGCGTAGCCCTCGACGACCGCCACCTCGGTGTCGGGCAGCATCCGGGTCAGCTCCGCGCCGAGCCGCCGTGCACCGGCCGCCAACGGCACGAACGCGCTCGACCCGCACTCCTCGCAGCGCAGCGGCCCGCTCGGCGGCGCCCAGCCGCACCCCTCGCAGAACGCGCCGGAGGCGACCGTGCCCGTCGAGCTCGGATCGACGGCGAGCGACGAGGCGCACCGGGGGCACGCGGCACGGCGGCCGCAGTCGGTGCAGACCAGCGCGCGGCCCTCGCCACGGCGGGCCGCGAGCAGGACGCCGAGCCGTCCCTCCTCGACAGCCCCGCGCAGGGCGTCCACCGCGATGCCGCCGAGCCGTCCGCGAGCGCGCGGCCCCGAGCGGTCATCGACGCGCACCACGGGCGCGGCGACGCGCTCCGGGTCGGTCGCGGGGACGACGCTGCGCAGGCGCCGCTCGGCCAGCAGCCGCCAGGCGATCGCGCTGGGAACCGTCCCCACGAGCACACCGAGCGCCCGGGCGCGCCGAGCCCGCTCCAGGACGACCTCCCGGGCGTGGTGGCGGGGCGCCCGCCGCTCCTTCAGGGCCGGGTTGGACTCGTCGAGCACGATCCCGAGCCCGAAGCGCTCCAGGGGCCAGAACGCGACGCGGCGCTCGCCGACCACGACCCGTGCGGCCCCGCTCCGGGCGCGCAGCCACCCGCGGTAGGCGACCCGCGTGCTCGGATCGTCACGCACATCGACGACGAGGTCGCCGAACGCGTCGACGACCGCGTCCGCGGCGGCCGACACCGGCTCGGGCACCACCAGGAGCACGTCGCGGTCCGCCGCCAGGGTGGCCGCGGCGAGCTCCACGATGCGCCGGCCGAGGTCCTCGCCCGGCAGAGGCCGGAAGTACGCTGCGCCCGCACCGTCAGCGGCCGATCCGCGCAGCCACGCTCCGTCCGTGCCGTACGGCTCCCACGCCGCCTCGTCGGTCGGGATCCCCGCGGGGGCCGCCGGGCGCTCGGCGCTCCCGGGCGGGAACCAGCCGGCCGTCTCGGCGCGCCGCTCGACGTCCACGACGCGACCCGGGAGGGCGTGGCGCACGACCGCCGCGACCGGCGCGGCGAAGCGCCGGGCGGCCCAGCGGTACACCTCGATGTCGTCCGGATCCGCCCAGCGGTGCGCCCCGAGGGGCCGGCGTACCGGACGCAGCCTCTCCGACGGCACGTCGGTGCTGTCCGGCGTCGCCACGACGAGCCCACGGACCCGTCGGCCGGCGAAGAGGACCTCGACGCGCGTGCCGACGGTCACGTCGTCCGCGTGCTCCTCGGGGACGAGGTAGTCGAACGGGCGGTCGAGGTGGTCGGGCTCGACCTCGACCACGACGCTCGCGTACCGCGCCACGTCAGGTCACGACGGCGGCAGCCGCACCGACAGGCACGTGAGCCCACCGCCGGCCGCCGTGAACTCGGAGATGTCGACGATCCGGGGCTCGAGCCCCTCGTCCGCGAGGAGGTCGCAGATGCGCGGGTGGCCGTCGGCGACCAGCACGACGTCGCTGTCGGGGACACGGAGCACGTTCACGCCGCGGCGCTCCTCCACCGGCGCGGTCAGCGTCCGCAGCCCGGCGAACGGCCCCGGGTGGACGGCGCCGGGCGCGAGCAGCACGGTCGACTCCCCCACAGCCCCCACCCCCGTCCGCAGGTGGAGGACGTCCTCGGCGACGTCGACGGGCACGACCTCGGCCCCCACGGTCGCGCTCGCCACCTCCGCGAGGCGGGCGATGCCGGCGTCGTTCGTGCGTCGCGAGCGCCCGACGAAGATGCGGCCCGCGGCCGCGAGCACGTCACCGCCGTCGAGCGTGGCCGGAGCGTCCAGACGCACCACCTCGAACCGGTCGTCGAGGTGGGCGGCGACGGCGTCGACCTCTCCCCTCCGCGACGGCGCGCCGGGCCGGGTGATCAGCGCGACCTCCCCCAGGACGAGCGCGGTGTCCTCCACGAAGCAGCAGTCGGGATGGTCGTCGTCCGCCGGGAGGGTCTCCACGTGGAGTCCCGACCCGCTGAGGGCGGCGGCGTAGGCACGGTGTTGCTCCCGTGCCCGATCGACGTCGAGGGCCCGGTCGTGGTCGGTGATCGCCGCAGCGAACGAGTCGGGCACGCCGCGCAGGAGCGCGCTCGCGCGACGCCGTGCTGGCGCGTCCACTACGCGCCGACGGCGTCGCGGAGATCGTCGGCCCGGTCGGTGGCCTCCCACGTGAACCCCGGCCCGGTCCGTCCGAAGTGCCCGTAGGCAGCGGTCTCCTGGTAGATCGGCCGACGCAGGTCGAGGTCGCGGATGATCGCGGCCGGCCGCAGGTCGAACACCTCGCGGATCCCCTTCAGGATGTGCCCGGGGTCGGCCTGCTCGGTCCCGAACGTCTCCAGCATGGTGGAGACGGGCTGCGCGACGCCGATCGCGTAGGCGAGCTGGAGCTCGACGCGGCTCGCCAGGCCGGCAGCGACGATGTTCTTCGCGACCCACCGGGCGGCGTAGGCGGCGGAGCGGTCGACCTTGGTCGGGTCCTTGCCGCTGAACGCCCCACCGCCGTGCCGGGCGCTGCCGCCGTAGGTGTCCACGATGATCTTGCGACCGGTGAGACCCGCGTCCGCGTGCGGGCCACCGAGTTCGAAGCGGCCGCTGGGGTTGACGAGGAGCCGCAACTCCGACACGTCCACGCCCTCGGGGACCAGGGGCGTCACGACGAGCTCCTCCAGGTCCGGCCGCAGCAGGGTCTCCAGGTCGATGCTCGGGCGGTGCTGCGTCGAGATCACGACCGTGGTCAGGGCGACCGGCCGTTCGTCCTCGTACTCGACGGTCACCTGGGTCTTGCCGTCGGGGCGCAGGTACGGGATCTCCCCCGCCTTGCGCACCGCCGCCAGCCGCTGTGCCAGCCGGTGCGCGAGGTGGATCGGCAGCGGCATCAGCTCGTCGGTCTCGTCGCAGGCGTAGCCGAACATCATCCCCTGGTCGCCGGCGCCGAGCCGGTCGAACTCGTCGGCGGCCTCCCCCTGGCGCACCTCGTGTGACGACGTCACACCCTCGGCGATGTCGGCCGACTGCTCGTCGATCGAGACCGAGACCCCGCACGTGTTGCCGTCGAAGCCCATGTCGTGGTGGTCGTAGCCGATGCCGATCACGGTGTCGCGCACGATGCGCGGGATGTCCGCGTAGCAGGACGTCGTGATCTCGCCGGCGACGACGACCTGCCCGGTGGTGACGAGCGTCTCGCAGGCGACCCGCCCCCCGGGGTCCTGGCCCATGATGGCGTCGAGAACGGCGTCCGAGATCTGGTCGGCGACCTTGTCGGGGTGTCCCTCGGTCACGGACTCGGACGTGAACAGGTGGCGGCGAGGCACGCGACGCTCCTCGTCAGCGGAGTCGGCGGCGGTCAGGTGGTGCCAGCCTAACCGAGCAGGCCGACGATCTCGTCCCAGACGTGACGCGCGACCTCGGCCTTGGTCGTCAGGGGGACCTCGGTGCGGCGGTCGTCGCGACCGAGGATCAGCACCTGGTTGGTCTCCACCTCGAAGCCGGCGTCGCCGGCGCTGACGTCGTTCACCACGATGAGGTCCGCGCCCTTGCGTTCGAGCTTCTCGCGCCCGTGACGCTCGGCGTCCTCGGTCTCCGCGGCGAAGCCGACGAGGACCGGCCGGTCCCCCGCGCGGCCGGCTCCGAGCTCGGCGAGGATGTCGGTCGTTCGCTCGAGCTCGACCTCGGGGGCGGCATCGTCCTTCTTCAGCTTCTGCGCCGCCACCTCGGTCGGACGGAAGTCGGCCACCGCCGCCGCCTTCACGACGACGTCCGCCCCGTCGGCGAGCGCCGTCACCTCGTCGCGCATGTCGGCGGCGGAGACGACGCGGTGCACGGCGACGCCGGGCGGCGGCGTGAGGTGGGTCGGGGCGGTGACGAGGTGGACCTCGGCGCCCCGGCCGACCGCCTCGGCGGCCAGCGCGTAGCCCATGCGTCCGCTCGAGCGGTTGCCGAGGAAGCGCACGGGGTCGAGGTGCTCACGGGTCCCGCCCGCCGTCACCACCACCCGCTGGCCGGACAGGTCCCCGCGGTCGCCTCCCGCGCTCAGCAGCCCGACGAGCGCCTCGAGCACGCCCTCGGGCTCCTCCATGCGCCCGACACCGACGTCGCCGCCGGCGAGCTCGCCCGAGGCCGGCCCGACGAGGTGGACGCCGCGGTCCTCGAGGGTCGCAGCGTTCGCCTGCGTCGCGGGGTGCTCCCACATCTCGGTGTGCATCGCGGGCGCGAGCAGCACCGGGCACCGGGCCATCAGCAGGATGTTGGTGAGGAGGTCGTCGGCGAGCCCCGACGCGGCCTTGGCGAGCAGGTGGGCGGTCGCCGGGGCGACGACGACCGCGTCGGCCGACCGTGCGGCGGTGACGTGCGGGACGGACTCGGCCTCCTCCCACACGTCGGTGCGGGTCGGGTTGCCGGTGATCCCGTCGAAGGTGGCGGCGCCGACGAGGTGCTGGGCGCCGCGGCTCAGGACGGTCTCGACGTGGGCGCCCTCCTGCACCAGCAGACGCGCGAGCAGCGCAGCCTTGTACGCGGCGATCCCGCCGGTCACCCCGAGGACGACGCGCCGGTCGGCGAGACGCCGCGCGCTGCCCGTCCCGCTCGGCCGCGTGTCAGCCACCGGGTCGCTGGCTCAGGCGTCGTCGTCGACGCCGGCCTCGTCCTCCTCGCCCTCGATGAAGGCGAGCGGGTCGGCGACCTCCTCGCCCTCCTCGGGCCAGACCGGCTCGATCTTGTCGGCGGCGATCTCCTCGAGGGCGATGGAGAGCGGCTTGTTCGAGTCGGTCGAGACCAGCGGGGGAACGTACTGGCCCAGGCCCTCGCCGAGCTGCGCGTAGTAGGCGTTGATCTCCCGTGCGCGCTTCGCGGCGAGGTGGACGAGGGTGTAGGTGCTGTCGACCTTGTCGACGAGATCATCGATGCGTGCGATGGCGATCACCTCATGTCGTGGTGGCTCGTGGTGGCTCGTGGTGGGCAGGCGCGGCCGTCCGGCCGCGGTCCGCAGGGGATCTGACCACCCAGCGTAGCGTCGGGAGCCGTCCCCGTCGACGCACGTCCTGCCACGGCGCGCCCGGGCCCGCCCGCGCAGGCCGCTCCGGGCCACCCTGTGGTCGCTTCTGCGGACAGTCCCGCACGGACGTCCACACCGCACCGCTACCCCACCCCCCCGGCGTGCTCTCAGGGCCCGTCGCGGGGCAGCGCGGCGCGCGCCTCGCGGATCAGCTCCACGACCTCCTCCACGCAGTGCTCGATCTCGTCGTTGACGACCGCGTGGTCGAACTCGTCGGCGGCGGCCATCTCCGCGCGGGCGGCCGCGAGGCGCAGCTCGCGCACCTCGTCGCGCTCGGTCCCCCGGCCCTCGAGCCGGCGGACCAGCTCCTCGACGCTCGGCGGCTCGAGGAAGACGAGCAGCGCGTCGGGCCGCCGGTCACGGATCTGCCGTGCGCCCTGCACCTCGATCTCGAGGAGCATCACACGACCCGCGGCCAGGCCCGCCTCGACCTCGCGTCGGGGGGTGCCGTAGCGGTTGCCGGCGTACTCGGCCCACTCGAGCAGCGCGCCCTCGGCGACGAGGCGATCGAAGGTCGCGTCGTCGACGAACCGGTACTGGACCCCCTCGGTCTCACCCGGCCGCCGCTCGCGCGTGGTGACGGAGACCGAGACCGTGGCGTCCTCGCAGCGGTCGAGCAGACGCGCGACGACGGTCCCCTTGCCGACGCCACTCGGGCCGGAGATGACCACGAGCAGTCCGGGCCGGTCGTTCACGAGCCGCCGAGCTCCCCGAACGCGGTGAGCAGCCGCTCACGCTGGTTCGGGCCCAGCCCCCGCAGGCGCCGCGACGCCGCGATGTCGAGCTCCTCCATGAGGCGCCGCGCCTTGACCTTGCCGTAGCCGGGCATCGCGGCGACGGCGTCCGAGACGCGCATCTTCTCCACGTGGTCGCTGTCCTCGGCGCGGTCGAGCAGCTCCGTCATCGTGAGTTCGCCGGCCTTGAGCATCTGCTTCAGCTCGGCGCGGACCTGTCGCGCCTCGACCGCCTTCTCCAGGGCCTCCTGACGCTGCTCGGGGTCGAGCTCGGGCAACGGCATCGCGCGCTCCAGGGTCTGCCGACGGGTCTGCGAGGGATGGGCCGACCATAGCAGCCGGCTCTCAGCCCGCGGCCCGTCGCAGGTCACCGGCTGTGTACAGCGACCGCAGCTCGAACCCGGCGGCGGCGGCCGCCTCCGCGCCGCCCGCCTCCCGGTCGATGACGCACAACGCGCACACGACCTGCCCACCCCGGTCGGCGAGATCCCTGCACGACGTGACGAGCTGGCCGCCGCTGGTCACCACGTCCTCGACCACCGCCAGGCGCAGGCCGTCGATCTCGCCGCCCTCGGCGAGCCGCCGGGTGCCGTACGGCTTCGGTTCCTTGCGCACGAAGCGGGCCGGGACGCCGGTCTCGAGCGACAACGCGGTCGCCAGCGGCACCCCGCCGAGCTCCAGCCCGGCGACGGCGTCGACCGGGTCAGGCAGCAGCGTCGCGAGCCCGACCGCGATCTCGGCGAGGAGCGTCGGGTCGGCCTCGAAGCGGTACTTGTCGAAGTACTCGTCACTCACCGCGCCGGAGCGCAGCACGAACTCCCCGGTGAGGTGCGCCGCCCCGTGGATGCGGCGCGCCAGGTCGTCACGGTCGCTCATCGCGCCTCCCGGCCCGCGTCGGTCCGCCCCGCCCCGGCGCGGCCGCCGAGCTCCTCGAGGATGCCCGCAGCGGCCGCGACCGGGTCGTCCGCGGCGGTGATCGGCCGACCGACCACCAGCAGGTCCGCGCCGTCGTCGAGCGCCTCCACGGGGGTCGCGGCGCGGGCGTGGTCGTCGTGGCCGGTGCCGGCTGGGCGGATCCCGGGGGTGACCACGACCGGCCCGTCACCGATCGCCTCCCGCACGGCTCCGAGGTCGCGCGGGGCGCAGACCACGCCGTCGGCGCCGGCCTCGACCGCCAGCCGCGCCAGCCTCGGTACCTGTTCGCCGGCGGTCGCCTGCCCGACCGCGGCGAGGTCCGCGTCGGACAGGCTCGTCAGCGCCGTCACCGCGATCACCAGCGGCGGAGGGCCCCCCGCCCCGTCCGCGCCCGCGGCGAGCCCCTCCTTCGCCGCGGCCACCATCGTCTGGCCGCCGGAGGCGTGGACCGTGAGCAGCGCGACGCCGAGCCGTCCGAGGACGCTCGCCGCACGCTCCACGGTGGTCGGGATGTCGTGCAGCTTCACGTCGAGGAACACGGGCGCGTGCGCCGAGACGGCCGCCACCGCCCCGGGACCGTGAGCGGCGAAGAGCTCGAGGCCGACCTTCGCGAGGCCGACGTGGCGGGCGAGCTGCTCGATCAGCCGTGTGGCGTCGCCGAGGTCCGAGGTGTCGAGGGCGACCGCCAGCGGGTTGGCCGGGAGGTCCGGGCGTGTGGACACGGCTCAGGTGCCGTCGTCGGCGAGCCCGGTCTCGTCGCCGGGCGGGTCCTCCGGCAGCCCGGCGGCGCCGCTCAGGTCGCGGACGGCGCCGACGCCGTGCTCCAGGCACCAGTCCTCGAGCCCCTCGACGATCCCGATCGCTGCGTAGGGGTCGACGAAGTTCGCGGTGCCGATCGCGACCGCGTCGGCGCCGGCCATCAACACCTCCACCGCGTCACGGGCCGTGGCGATCCCGCCCATCCCGATGATCGGCGTGTCGGGCAGCGCCTGACGGACCTGCCAGATGCAGCGCACCGCGACCGGGCGGATCGCCGGTCCGGAGAGCCCACCGAGGGTGTTGGCCAGCTTCGGCGCCGCGTCGTCCACGTCGATCGCCATCCCCAACAGCGTGTTGATCAGCGACAGACCGTCGGCGCCGGCGTCGACGGTCGCGACCGCGATCTCGGTGATGTCGGTGACGTCGGGGGTGAGCTTCGCGAAGACCGGCACGTTGACCTCACGGCGGACCGCGGCGATCACCTCCGCCGACGCGTCGGGACGGCACGCGAAGACGATGTTGCGGTCCTCGACGTTCGGGCAGGAGATGTTCACCTCCACCGCGGCGACGCCGCGCTCGCCACGGAGACGTCGCGCGACCTCCCGGTACTCGTCGACCGTCTTGCCGGCGATCGAGACGACGGTGGTGACGCCCTTGTCGCGCAGCCAGGGCAGGTCCCGGGCCAGCCAGCCGTCCACGCCGGGGTTCTGGAGGCCGATCGCGTTCAGCATCCCCGACGGGGTCTCGGCCATCCGCGGCGTCGGCAGACCCTCCCGCGGCTCGAGGGTTATCGACTTGACCACGACCGCGCCCAGCTGGCCCACATCGTAGAAGCGGTGGATCTCGGCCCCGCTGGCGAAGCACCCCGACGCGGTGACGACCGGGTTCGCCAGGCGCATGCCGGCGAGCTCGACGGAGAGGTCGACGCTGCCCCGGGGCCGGCCCCGCTCCTCCCGCACGATGGAGATGTCACCCATCGGGTGTCGCCTGTCCGGCGGTGAACTCCTCGAGCTCGTCGTCACCGACGTCGACGTCCGACGGGGCCGCGGGCGCCCACCGGCTCCGGTCCCAGGCGATCCGGGCGCCGTTGAAGACCGGGCCGTCGAGGCACGAGCGCCTCATGCGCACCTCGCCCTCCCGGTCGCTCGTGGGCACGACGCAGGTCCAGCAGACCCCGGTGCCGCATGCCATGTGCTCCTCGACCGCGACCTGGCACGCGACGCCGATCTCGCCGCAGGCCAACGCGACCGCCCGCAGCATCGGCATGGGCCCACAGGCGTAGACGACCTGCGAGCCGCACCGCTCGACGGTCTCGGCGAGCACGTCGGTGACCTGGCCCTGCATGCCGGCACTGCCGTCGTCGGTGGTGACGCGCACGCGGGCGCTCATGCGCTTCGCCTCGATGGTGTTGAAGAGGCGGTCGGCGGTGCGCGCGCCGACGATCATGTCGACGCGGTGGCCGTCCGCGGTCAGCAGCTCGCCGAGGAAGAACAGCGGCGCCGTTCCGTAGCCGCCGCCGACGAGCAGCGCCGACAGGCCCTCGCGCGGCAGCCGGAAGGCGGTGCCCAGCGGCCCGACGACGTTCACGACGTCGTGGGCGCCGAGGGCCCCGAGCCAACCGGTCCCCGGCCCGTGCGCGCTGAAGACGAACTCCACCGTCCCCGCCCACGGCCCCTGCCGGGAGACCCGGTGGATCGAGAAGGGTCGTCGCAGCAGCGACCCGCGTGCCTCCACCGCGACGTTGACGAACTGCCCGGGACGGGCGCGCTCGGCGATGTCGGGCGCCGAGAGGGTGAGAGCGAGGTACGACCCCTCCTTGCGCCGGTTCACCACCTCGCAGTCGGAGCGGACCGGCCCGTCGCCGGGACGTCCGAGCGTCCCCCGCGACAGTCGGGGGACGCGGTCACTCGGCGCGCTCACGACGAGCTCCCGTGGATGGCGGCGTGCAGCTCCTGGAGCGAGCTGACGCGCAGCGTGCCGGACCGCAGCGCCTCGATGCCCTGGATGGCGGCGAGGATCCCCGACATCGTGGTGATGCAGGGCACGCCGTGGGTGACGGCGGCGGTGCGGATGAGGTAGCCGTCGCTGCGCGGCCCGGTCCCGAACGGGGTGTTGAGGACGAGGTCCACGCGACCGTCGCCGATGAGGTCCACGACGTTCGGGGATCCGTCGGAGACCTTCGCGACGATCTCCGCGGGGACGTCGGCGCGGCGCAGCACCTCGGCCGTCCCCCTGGTGGCGAAGACGTCGAACCCGAGATCCGCGAGCCGCTTCACCGGGAAGACGATGGCGCGCTTGTCCCGGTCCGCGACGGACACGAACACCTTGCCCCCGGTCGGCAGGATCATCGCCCCGGTCCCGGCCTGGGACTTCGCGAAGGCGACGCCGAAGCTCGTGTCGACCCCCATCACCTCACCCGTGGAGCGCATCTCCGGACCGAGCACGGAGTCGACGCCGGGGAAGCGGTCGAAGGGCAGCACCGCCTCCTTCACCGCGACGTGATCGAGCTCGAGCCCGGTGGTGACGTCCCGGTCGGGCAGCGCGCCCTCCGTCCGCAGATCGGCGAGCTTCTCGCCGAGCATCACCCGTGCGGCCACCTTCGCGAGCTCGACGCCGGTGGCCTTGGAGACGAACGGGACGGTGCGCGACGCCCGCGGGTTCGCCTCGATGAGGTGGATGGTCTCGTCCTTCAACGCGAGCTGGACGTTGAGCAGCCCCTGGACACCGAGCCCCTGGGCGAGCGCGGCCACGATCTCGCGGATCTCGGCGAGGTGACGGTGGGACAGCGAGTAGGGCGGCAGGACGCACGCCGAGTCGCCGGAGTGGATCCCCGCCTCCTCGATGTGCTCGAGCACCCCGCCGACGAAGAGGTCGACGCCGTCGGACACCGCGTCGACGTCCACCTCGATCGCGTCCTCGAGGAACTTGTCCACGAGGATCGCCGGGCCGGTCGCGGCCGGGACGTCGTCCACCTCGGTCGCCGCGGCCAGCGCCGTCGTGAGGTAGCCCTCGAGCATCTCGTCGTCGTAGACGATCTCCATCGCCCGGCCACCGAGCACGTACGACGGCCGCACGAGCACCGGGTACCCGATCGAGGTCGCGATCTCGCGCGCCTCGTCGAAGGAGCGCGCGATCCCGCCCGGCGGCATGGCGAGGCCGAGCTGGTCGGCGAGCGCGGCGAACCGCCCCCGGTCCTCGGCGACGTCGATCGCGTCGGGCGCGGTGCCCAGCACCGTGACGCCGGCGCGCTCCAGCACGCGGGCGAGCTTCAGCGGCGTCTGCCCCCCGAGCTGGACCAGCACGCCGACCGGCTGCTCACGCTCGCAGATCGCGAGGACGTCCTCGGCGGTGAGCGGCTCGAAGTACAGCCGGTCGGCGGTGTCGTAGTCGGTCGAGACCGTCTCCGGGTTGCAGTTGACCATGATCGTCTCGTAGCCGGCCTCGCGCAGCGCGTACACCGCGTGGACGCAGCAGTAGTCGAACTCGATCCCCTGCCCGATCCGGTTCGGCCCGCTGCCGAGCACCATCACCTTGTCCCGCTCGGACGCGGTGACCTCGTCCTCCTCCTCGTACGTCGAGTAGTGGTACGGGGTGTGCGCCTCGAACTCGGCCGCGCACGTGTCCACGGTCTTGTACACCGGCGCTACGTCGAGCTCAGCCCGCCGGCGGCGCACCGCGGCCGACGTGGAGCCGGTGAGCGCGGCGAGCTGCGCGTCCGAGAAGCCGTCGCGCTTCGCCGCGAGCATGAGGTCGCGGTCCAGCGCCGGGAGGCGCTCGACCGCGCGCAACTCCCGTCGCCGTGTGACGAGCTGCTCGAGCTGGTCGAGGAACCACGGGTCGTAGTGGCTGCGGGCCGCCACCTCGTCCACGCTCCAGCCCCGGGCGAGGGCCTCGTCGACGACGTGCAGGCGCCCGGCGGTCGGGGTCGCGAGCGCCTCCGCCAGCTCGGCATCGGACAGGTCGACGTGGTGGTCGTCGCCGCCGAAGCCGGTCTGCCCGTCCTCGAGGGAGCGCAGCGCCTTGTTCAGCGCCTCCTTGAAGGTGCGCCCGATCGCCATCGCCTCGCCGACCGACTTCATCTTCGTGGTGAGACGCTCGTCGGTCCCGGCGAACTTCTCGAACGCGAACCGTGGCGCCTTCACGACGACGTAGTCGATGGTCGGCTCGAACGCCGCCTTCGTCTCGCGGGTGATGTCGTTCGCGATCTCGTCGAGCGTGTAGCCGATGGCGAGCTTCGCGGCGATCTTCGCGATCGGGAACCCGGTCGCCTTCGAGGCGAGCGCCGACGACCGCGACACGCGCGGGTTCATCTCGATCACGAGCTGGCGGCCGGTGGCCGGGTCGACGGCGAACTGGACGTTCGAGCCGCCGGTCTCCACGCCGATGCGGCGCATCACCGCGAACGCCGCGTCGCGCATGCGCTGGAACTCGCGGTCCGACAGCGTCATCGCCGGCGCGACGGTGATGGAGTCGCCGGTGTGCACCCCCATCGCGTCGAGGTTCTCGATCGAGCAGATCACCACGCAGTTGTCGCGGTGGTCGCGCATCACCTCGAGCTCGTACTCCTTCCAGCCGAGCACCGACTCCTCGACGAGGATCTGGTGGACCGGCGACTCGTACAGCCCCTGGCGGGTCTTCGCGACGAGCTCGTCGGGGTCCTCAGCGACGCCACCGCCCTTGCCACCGAGCGTGAACGACGGCCGCAGCACCAGCGGGTAGCCGAGCTCCTCGACCGCCGCGAGCGCCTCGTCGACGCTGCGCACGTAGGTCGACCGCGGCGAGGACAGCCCGATCTCGGTCATCGCGTCCTTGAACCGCAGCCGGTCCTCGGCGGTCTGGATCGCCGCCAGGTCAGCGCCGAGCACCTCCACCCCGAGCTCGTCCAGGTCGCCGCCCTCGGAGAGCTCCACGGACAGGTTCAGCGCGGTCTGTCCGCCGAGCGTCGGCAGCAGCGCGTCCGGGCGCTCCTTCTCGATCACCGCCCGCACGACGCTGCGGGTCAGCGGCTCGACGTAGGTCGCGTCGGCGAACTGCGGGTCGGTCATGATCGTCGCCGGGTTGGAGTTGACCAGCACGACCCGCAGCCCCTCCTCCATCAGGACCTTGCACGCCTGGGTACCCGAGTAGTCGAACTCGGCCGCCTGCCCGATCACGATCGGTCCCGACCCGAGGACGAGGACGGACTCCAGGTCGTCGCGGCGGGGACTCACGCGTGCACCTCCTCGCCGCGCATCAGCCGCGCGAAGCGCTCGAAGAGGTAGTGCGCGTCGTTCGGTCCGGGCGCGGCCTCCGGGTGGTACTGGACGCTGAACGCCCGGATCTCGCGGCAGGTCAAGCCCTCGCAGGTGTCGTCGTTGAGGTTCACGTGCGAGACGTCCACGACGCCGTGGTCGGCGGTCTCGTAACGGTGCTCGTCGACCTGCTCCCCGAGGGTGGTCGGGTCGACGGCGAAGCCGTGGTTGTGCGAGGTGATCTCGACCGTGCCGTCGTCGCGGCGCAGCACCGGCTGGTTCACGCCGCGGTGCCCGAAGCGCAGCTTGTACGTGTCCGCGCCGAGCGCCTGCCCGAGCAGCTGGGAGCCGAGGCAGATGCCGAAGACCGGCACCCGGCCGAGCAGGCTGCGCAGTGTCTCGACGCCGTAGGTGACCGCGGCCGGGTCGCCGGGGCCGTTGGAGACGAAGACCCCGTCGGGCTCGGCCGCGAGCACGTCGTCGGCCCCGGCCGAGGCGGGCAGCACGTCCACGCTCATCCCCGCGCCGACCAGGTTGGTGACGATCGACCGCTTCATCCCGAAGTCGAGTGCGACCACGCGCTGACGCGCCCCGCCGTCGGGCTCGACGTGGTAGGGCTCGGTGGCGCCGGCGTCCCCGGCGAGGTCACGGCCGACCATGCCCGGGCTGTCCAGCACCCGCTCGAGCAGCTCGTCGGTGTCGAGGATCTCGGTGGACACCCCGCACCGCATCACGCCCCGCTCGCGGAGGTGCCGGGTCAGCCGACGGGTGTCGATCCCCTCGATCCCGACCACCCCGGCGTCGGTGAGCTCGGTGCGCAGGTCACCGGTCGCGCGCCACGAGGACGCCCGGCGGGCGGCCTCCCGCACCACGAACGCGGCGACCTGGATGCGGTCCGACTCGGCGTCGGCGTCGTTCATGCCGTAGTTGCCGACGTGCGGCGCGGTCATGGCGACGACCTGTCCGCGGTACGACGGGTCGGTGAGCACCTCCTGGTAGCCGGCCATGCCGGTGTTGAACACGGCTTCGCCGAGCGCCGTGCCGGGCGCGGCGAACGACGTCCCACGGAACGCCGTGCCGTCCTCCAGCAGCAGCAGCGCCGGCGGGGCGGGGTCGGAGCGGGGCAGCATCAGCCCACCACCTCACCGTCGCGGAGCGTGAAACGGCCGCCCAGCAGCGTGTGGACCGGGCGCAGGGAGAGCTTGCGTCCCTCGAACGGCGTGTTGCGCGCCCGCGAGTTCAGCCGCCGGCCCTCGACGGTCCAGGCCGCCGACGGGTCGATCACGGTCAGGTGGGCGGGCCGGCCGACCGCGATCGGCCCGCCGTGGCCGCCGACGTCACGCACCGCGGCGGGCCCGCTGGTGAACCGGGCGACGACGTCGAGCAGCGGCATCGTGTCGTCCTCGGTCAGCGCCTCGACGACGACCGCGAACGCGGTCTCGAGACCGAGCATCCCCGGCGGGGCGTGCTCCCACTCCTGCTCCTTCTGCTCCGGAGGGTGCGGGGCGTGGTCGGTCGCGACCGCGTCGATGGTCCCGTCGGCCAGCCCCCGACGCAGCGCGGCGGCGTCGTCCGCGGTGCGCAGGGGCGGGTTCACCTTCATGTTCGGGTCGTAGGTCTCGACGAGGCCGTCGTCGAGGGTGAGGTGGTGCGGGGTGACCTCGGCGGTGACCCTGATCCCGGCGGCCTTCGCACGCCGGATCAGCTCGACGGTCCCCGCGGTCGAGACGTGGGCGACGTGGAGCCGCGATCCGGTGCCCTCGGCGAGGATGAGATCGCGGGCGACGATGACCTCCTCCGCCTGGCGGGGCCAGCCGGGCAGCCCGAGCCGCGACGAGACCTCGCCCTCGTTCATCTGCGCATCGACGGTGAGCGCCGGATCCTGGGCGTGCTGGCAGATCACGGCGTCGAACGCCCGCGCGTACTCCAGCGCCCGCCGCATCAGCATCGTGTCGGCGACGACGTGCCCGTCGTCGCTGAAGACGTCGACGCCGGCGACCTCGTTGAGCGCCCCGAACTCGGCCAGCGCCTCGCCGCGCAGCCCCCGGGTCACCGCCCCGACGGGGAAGACGGCGCAGAGACCGACCTCCGCCGCCCGCCGGCGCACGAGCTCCGCGACCGCCGGCGTGTCGCAGACCGGATCCGTGTTCGCCATCGGGCAGACAGCGGTGAACCCGCCGGAGGCCGCGGCTGCGGAGCCGGTCGCGACGTCCTCGGCGTCCTCCCCGCCGGGCTCGCGCAGGTGGGTGTGGAGGTCGACGAACCCGGGCGTGACCCACAGGCCCTCGCAGTCGACGACGGTCTGCCCGTCGGCCGCCAGGCCCGCCCCGACCTCGGCGACGCGTCCGTCGGTGACCCGCACGTCCACGGCCTCGTCACGGTCGAGGGCGGGGTCGAGCACCCGGCCGGCCTTCAGCAGGACACCGCTCGGGTGCGGGCGACCACCGCCGCCACCGCCCGGGCCGGTCATACCCCCACCTCCTCGGCGGCCGCCACGGCCTCGGGCGGCGGCGGCGCGTCGGCGCCACCCAGCATGAGGTAGAGCAGCGCCATGCGCACCGCGATCCCGTTGGTCACCTGGTCGGTGATCACGGCACGGTCGCTGTCGGCGACGTCAGGCGCGATCTCCACGCCGCGGTTCATCGGTCCCGGGTGCATCACGATCGCGGTCTCGGGCAGCGCGGCGAGCCGCTCCGCGCTCACCCCCCAGATGCGCGAGTACTCCCGGGTCGTCGGGAAGAAGTGCGAGGTCATGCGCTCGCGCTGGACGCGCAGGAGGTACAGCACGTCGAGGTCACCGATCACCGCGTCGAGGTCGCTCGTGGCCCGCACCCCCCAGCTCTCCACGACCGGCGGCATCAGCGTCGGCGGCGCGACGATGGTCACCTCGGCGCCGACGAGGTTCAGCGCCTGGACCTCGCTGCGCGCCACCCGGGAGTGCAGCACGTCGCCGACGACCGCGACCTTCAGCCCCTCCAGGCGGCCCAGGTGCCGGCGCATCGTGAACAGGTCCAGCAGGGCCTGCGTGGGGTGCTGGTGCCAGCCGTCGCCGGCGTTGAGCACCTTCGCGTCGACCCAGCGGGTGAGCTGCAGTGGCGCGCCGGAGGCGTGCGAGCGCACGACGATCGCGTCCACCCCCATCGCCCGTAGGGTCAGCGCCGTGTCCTTGAAGGTCTCGCCCTTCGAGACGCTGGAGCCCTTGGCGGAGAAGTTGATGACGTCGGCGGAGAGGCGCTTGGCGGCGACCTCGAAGCTGATGCGGGTGCGGGTGGAGTCCTCCAGGAAGAGGTTGCAGACGGTGCGGCCGCGCAGGGTCGGGACCTTCTTGATCGGCCGCTCGGCGATCTCGCGCAGCTGCTCGGCGGTGTCGAGGATGGTCACGACCTGGTCCCCGTCGAGGTCCTCGATCGACAGCAGGTGGTTCAGCGGTCTCACGTCGCACCCTCCGGGTCGCCCGCGCCGTGCCCGCCCGCACCCGACCCGACGTCCCCGGCCGGGACGAGCTCCACCGCGTCCTCGTCGTCCACCTCCGTCAGCCGCACCCGCACGTCCTCGCCGCGGGCGGTCGGCAGGTTCTTGCCGACGTGGTCGGCGCGGATCGGCAGCTCGCGGTGCCCGCGGTCGACCAGCACCGCCAGGCGCACCGCCCGGGGCCGGCCGACCTCGGCGATCGCCTCCAGGGCGGCGCGCACCGTCCGGCCCGTGTACAGGACGTCGTCGACGAGCACGAGGGTGCGACCGTCGATGTCGCCGGGGAAGCTCGTCTCGCCGAGGGGCAGCGGTCCACGCCGGCGCAGGTCGTCACGGTAGAGGGTGACGTCGAGGGCGCCGTGCGGAACGGGCGTCGGCTCCCCTTCACCCTCGCGCTGGCGGATCTCACCGAGCAGGCGGGCGAGGCGCTCCGCGAGCGGGACCCCGCGGGTACGGATCCCCATCAGGACGAGGTCGTCCGCGCCCTCGTTGCGCTCCACGAGCTCGTGGGCGATCCGGGTGAGGACCCGGCGGATGTCGTCGGCGTCGAGGACGTGTCGGACGGTCGTGTGCGTCCCGGTGACGTCGTCGCTCCCGCCGCGGCTGTCGTCACGCGTCCCGTGGTCTCGGCCGTCACGGTCGGCGCCGCCGGGAGCCGCGGGCCCGTCGGAACCGGGCCCGGTCTTCGGGCTGGTCACGCTCGTCCCTTCCCGGCCTCACCGGACCGGTCGTTAAAGGGTCGCAGTCTCTGGCGCCCGAGCGTAGCGAGTCCACGGTCCGACGTCGACGATGCGTCCGGCGCACCCGCCGTCCACACCCCGCCGACCCGGCCGCCGCACCCGCGGTCGGTCGGTCCGGGTACCCGCTACCTCGCCCGACCGCGAGGTCGCGCCTACCGGGATGGTGCGCGGCCGGATCAGCTGCCCGCGGCCCCCGGACGGTCGGGTGCCTGGACGCTGACGGATCCGTCGGCGTCCGCGTCGCGATCGGGGTCGCCCACCGCCGGTCCCGCGGGCGGATCGTCACGCCGATCCTCGCCGGCGTCGGGTCCGGCCGGCGCGTCCTCATCGTGGTCGTCGCCCGTCTCGGAGCCGGCAGGCGGCTCCCCGGGCGCCTGCTCGCCGGCCCCCGCGTCCTCGGCCTCGTCGTGGAAGCGTTCCCCGGCCGGTGTGTCGTCCGCCTCCCCCAGCCCCCGGTCGGGGTGCGCTGGCGACACCGGCACGTCGCGCTCGGCCGGTGTGAGCTCGTCGCGGGTCACCTCGTCGGCGATGTCGGGACCCTCGACGCCGGGATCGGCAGGATCGGCGGCGTCCTCGGAGACGTCCTCACCGACCCCCGGCCCCTCGGACGCGCGGTCGTCGGCGCTGGAGGGGAACTCGAAGGGGCTGACGGCACCGACCGCGTCCGCGACCCGGTCCTGCAGGCCGCCGGGCAGCGCACCCGTCGCGCCCGCGCCGGTGACGCCGGCGACGCCGAGGACCGCCACCAGGCCGAGCTTCGCCGCGACCCCCAGCGCGCCGACCCGCTGGAAGGCCGCTCCGATCCAGCTGTGTCCGACGGCGACCGGCCGCGGATCGCGCTCCTCGTCGGGGGCGGGCTGCGGCTCCGCACCGGCTGCGAACAGGTCCATGAGGTCCGCGCTCGGGGCGCTCGGGCGCTCGGCGGAGACACGGACCGCACGCAGCACCGTCGCGACGTCGGCCAGCTCGTCGGGGACGTCGTCGTCACGCCCGGCGAGGACCGCCTCGACGGCGTCGTCCGTCACGGACGTCCGTGCCACGTCGTCACCTCCATCCTCACCGGGGTAATCGCAGGGGGCGGTCACGAGGTGATGCCCTCCCGCTCGAGGTGTCTGCGCAGCGCCTGGAGCCCGCGCCGCTGCAGCTGCTTCACGGCCCCCGGCGACTTGTCGAGCGTCGTCGCGGTCTCCT
>CAZADJ010000029.1:0-18801 GCA_964483845.1 uncultured Actinomycetota bacterium
GCCGACGCCGAGATCACCTTCCGCGGCACCTGTCCGCGCTGCGCCGGCTGAGGCCCGTTTTCTGGATCTCCCGCGGAATGCTCGCGGAGTGGCATGGCACGCGAGATGTCCGAGGTCACTAGGGCGACGGCCCACGGACTTGGGGTTTCCCGAAATTCTCTCGCGGAGTCCGTCGGGGTGTTCGTGCCGCCGACCATCACGAACTGTGGAACTCCAGCCACGGGCCCCGTGTCAACGGGGGAACCAGGAACGGCCACGTCAGAGTGGCGGTGCCTGCGACGCGTTCGACTCAGTTGCCCGACGCTCGATGAGGAAGGCGCCCACGATGCCGGCGAGCGTGGCGAAGACGACCACCGAGTAGCCAGCCAGGACCACGTCCAGCAGTCGCCCCACGCCGGTGATGGTCGTCGGCTCCCCGGTGACCGTCGCCATGGCCGCTCGGTAGAGCGCTTCCGAGTAAGGCTCGACATCTCCGAACTCGTAGAGCAGCTGGCTCGCTGCGAGCACGACGGTGGAGGTGACCGTGGCGAGCCACGCGATACGTCCCCGCAGCCGGCGGCCGGCGGTGCGGGTCACGCGAAGGGCCGACGACAGGATCCTCCCCGCTCGACCGAACCGGAGGAACCTGAGCCCACGCAACACCCGGAACACACGGAGGAACGGCAGAACGAGGAACACGACCTGAGCCCAGTTGCGTCGCAGGAACCGGCCGCGCGACGGCGCCACGTAGAGGCGCAGCAGGAACTCGGCCGCGAAGACGGCAACGATCAGCCACGACGCCACCTGGAACGTGGTGCCGACGCCACCTCGTGGGTCGATCAGCGTCTCGGCCAACACCAAGAGGAGGAACACGATGCCCAGCGCGGCCATCGGCCGGTCGAGTTCCTCGATGATCGCCTCGGCGATCTCCTCGCGCTCCTCATCGGGCCGGTCCTTGATCCTTCGACCATCCTCCACGTCAGGCATGCCGTCCTCCTTCCGGTCCGTCCTGAGCAAGACCGGATGCCCGTCCTGCCCTCCACGCGAACAGGCGGTCCATCCGGTGCCGTCTCACTCCGACCGCGGCGACCGCAGCTTCCTGCGCCTGGGTCGTGACTGACGACTCGGTTGCCTCCGGACCGTTCTGCTGCTCGCCGTTCGGACCGGCCTCGTCGCCGTCCGCGGTCGCTTCCCCGAACAGCTCGTCGGCAGCGGGGATGAAGGGCAGCCGGTTGGTGTGCGGGGCCACCTCCCGGTAGGTCTGACGGGCCTGCTCGGTCAGGTCATCCAGTTTGGTCTGGACACTGGCGGTCACCAGGTAGCCCAACGTGCCGACCACCGCCACGAACGCCGCCAGCATGATCAGCGCCGCCCCCGCCGGCGGGACGCCGCGTTCCTCGAGCCGCCTGGCTGGTGGTGTCAAGATCGCGGCCAGGAACACCGCCACCGTGAACGGCACCCTCCCACAACGCGACCTGGCGGCAGGCGTACGTCTGTGGTGTCGCACCGCGGTGATGAACCTCGTGGGTGGATGGGTGATCCTGGGGTCGCGGAATCCTCGCGGAATGAGATCGACGCCTGAGCGTCTTTCCCGAGTCAAAGGGGGGTTCCGCTCTCAGAGCCTCACATGTTCTCGATGAGCGCGTCGCCGAACTCGGAGGTCTTCAGCTTGGTCGCGCCCTCCATCATGCGGTGGAAGTCGTAGGTGACCCGCTTCTGCGCGATGGTGGCGTCCATCGCACGCACGACCGTGTCAGCGGCCTCGTCCCAGCCGAGGTAGCGGAACATCATCTCACCGGACAGGATCAGCGACGACGGGTTCACCTTGTCCTGGCCGGCGTACTTCGGTGCCGTGCCGTGGGTCGCCTCGAAGATGGCGTGACCGGTGTTGTAGTTGATGTTGCCCCCCGGGGCGATCCCGATCCCGCCGACCTGCGCGGCCAGCGCGTCGGAGATGTAGTCGCCGTTGAGGTTCATCGTCGCGAGGATGTCGTACTCGTCGGGGCGGGTGAGCACCTGCTGGAGCATCGCGTCGGCGATCACGTCCTTGACGATGATCCTCCCGTCGGCCTCGGCCGCCGCCTGCTCCTCGTCCGCCGCGTCGCGCCCGCGCTCCTCGACGGTGCGGTCCCACTGACGCCAGGTGTAGGTCTGGTCGGGGTACTCCTCCTCGGCGACCTCGTAGCCCCACTCGCGGAACGCGCCCTCGGTGAACTTCATGATGTTCCCCTTGTGCACCAGCGTGACGCTCTCGCGGCCGCGCTCCAGGGCGTAGTCGATCGCGGAGCGGACGAGGCGCTTCGTGCCCTCCTCGGAGACCGGCTTGATGCCGAACCCGGCGGTCGCGGGGAACCGGACCTCGTCGGTCACCCCGAGCTCCTCGCGCATGAAGGCCATCAGCTTCTTGGCCTCCTCGGAGCCCGCTGGCCACTCGACCCCGGCGTAGACGTCCTCGGTGTTCTCGCGGAACACGACCATGTCGACCTTGTGGGGCTCCTTGACGGGGCCCGGGACGCCGGTGAAGTGGCGGACCGGGCGGACGCAGGCGTAGAGGTCGAGCTTCTTGCGCAGCGCCACGTTCAGCGACCGGATGCCACCGCCGACGGGGGTGGTGAGCGGCCCCTTGATGCCGACGTGGAACTCCTCGAAGGCCGCGACGGTCTCGTCGGGGAGCCAGATGGTCTCCCCGTAGACCTCGTTCGCCTTGTCGCCGGCGTAGACCTCCATCCAGACGATGCGGCGGTCGTCGCCGTAGGCGGCGTCGACGGCGGCCTCGATGACGCGCCGCGCGGCGGCCCAGATGTCGGGGCCGGTCCCGTCGCCCTCGATGAAGGCGATGACCGGCTCGTCGGGGACACGGAGCTCGCCGTCGACGACTTCGATCGTCTCTCCGTCGTCGGGGACGCGGATCTCGTCGTAGGCCACCGGGGTCTCCTCGTGCTCGGGTGGTGCGGGAGGTCGTCCGTCGCAGGCTAGACGAGGCGGTCACGTGCGAGCCCGTCCGGGCGGCGTCGGTCCGGACGTGGCGGACCCGACCGGCCCCACCGGGCCGGACTACTGCGCGAGGTCGCGTTGGCGCACGATCAGGAAGGCGAGCGGCACGGAGCCGAGGAGGATGAGCGCGACGGCGGGGGCGGCGGCGCGGGCGAAGAACGCCTCGCTGGAGGCGTTCCAGATCATCGTCGCGAGTGTGCGGTAGCCGGTCGGTGCGAGGAGCAGGGTGGCGGGGAGCTCCTTCATCGCGGTGAGGAAGACGAGCGCACCGCCGGCGAGGGCGCCCCGGCGCGCGACCGGTATGACGACACGCCGGAGCGCGGTGAGCGGCCCGGACCCGAGACTGCGCGCCGCCTCCTCGACGCTGGGGGAGATCTGCAGCAGCGACGAGCGCATGGTCCCGACCGACTGGGGCAGGAAGAGGACGACGTAGGCGAAGACCAGCATCCCGAGGCTCTGGTAGATCGGGCTGCCGACGCGCGCGCCGAAGAAGACGAGCGCGAGCGCGACGACGATGCCGGGAAGCGCGTAGCCGGCGTACGAGGTGCGCTCGAGAACCGTGCCCAGGCGGCTGCGGTAGCGGGCGGCGAGCACCGCTATCGGCAGCGCGCAGGCGACCGCTGCGGCTGCACCGAGCCCCGACGCGACGACGCTGTTCCACGCGACCCCGACGGTGAGCGTGAGCTGCTCGCCGGCTCCCAGGCCGCGCACGAGCCAGTACGCGATGGTGGTCAGCGGGATCACGAGCGCGGCGACGACGACGGTCGTGCAGAACGCCGCGGCCGGCCAGCGCCACCGCCCCAGACGGACCAGCGGTGGCCTGCGGGTCGCGGTGCCGTGTGAGCGTTGCAGGGTCCGCCGCGGGGTACGGGCCACGCGCAGCTCGGCGATCAGGATCGCGACCGTGCACGCGACGAGCACGAGCGCGAGCACCGCGGCGGACGTGCGGTCGAAGGCGGAGCGGTACTGGATGTAGATGACCCGCGTGAAGGTGGAGAAGCGCATCAGCGACACCGCGCCGAAGTCGGACAGGACGTACAGGGCGACGAGGAGCGATCCGGCGCCGATCGACGGCCGGAGGTGGGGGAGGGTGACGCGCGAGAACGTGGCCAGCGTGCCCCGTCCCAGGCCGCGGCTCGCTTCCTCGATCGACGGGTCCAGGCCGCGCAGTGCCCCCTGGACCGTGAGCTGGACGTAGGGGTAGGTGAAGAGCGTGAGGGAGAGGTAGGCACCGAGGAACCCGTAGATCTCCGGGAGCCGCGTCACGCCGAGCGGCGCGAGCCACCCCTCGATCAGCCCGCCGGGACCCAGGGCCGCGATCAGCGCGAAGGCACCGACGTAGCTCGGGATGACCAGCGGCAGCGCGGTGAGCACCGTGAACGCGCGACGACCCGGCAGGTCGGTCCGTGTGGTGAGGTAGGCGATCGGCACGCCGATCGCGATGGTCGAGGCGGTGACGGCGGCGGCCAGCCCGAAGGTCCGGCCGAGCAGCCGCACCGTCTGTGGTCGGATGAGGAGGTCGAGCGAGGCGCCCCCGCCCTCGACCGCCCGTAGCACGAGGTAGGCGACCGGGAGGAGGAGGGCGAGCGCGACGAGGACCGCGGGGATCACCACGGCGAGCGGCGCACGCGGCCGTCGGGCCCCCGCCGCATCGGGGGGCGCGGCGGGGGTGGGCCTGGTCAGCGGTGGTGCGTCACTCATGGGTCGGGCACGCGTCCGTTCGCCTCACGCACAGTCTGGCCGGTGCGGGAGCCGGGACGCGACCCGTGCCCGCTCACTCGAGCGCGCCGACCTCGCGGAGCAGCTCGAGGGTGCCCTGCAGGTCGTCGAGATCGCTGAGGTCGACGTCGGGCGTCTCGATCTCGTCGAGGCTCGGCAGGCGCGGATCCGGCTCGGCACCGGTGAGCGGGTACTCGAAGGTCTCGGTGGAGAAGTACTCCTGCGCCCCGTCGGACAGCAGGAACTCGACGAGCCGTTCCGCCGCATCCGGCTGGTCGGTGGTCCCCAGGATCGCGACGCCGGCGACGTTGATGAGGGCGCCGATGTCGCCGGTGAGGAAGGCGTTGTCGGCCGTGAAGTCGGGATCCTCCTCGAGGAAGCGGTACAGGTAGTAGTGGTTGACGAACCCGACGTCGATCTCGCCGCGGCCCGTCGCCTCGACGATCGGCGTGTTGCCCTCGTAGACGCGCGGCTCGTTGGCGACGATCCCCTCGAGCCAGTCGCGGGTGGCGTCGTCACCGAGCTCCACGCGCATCGCGGTGACGTGGGCCTGGAACGACCCGTTCGTCGGCGCCCACCCGATGCGGCCGGACCAGGCGGGGTCGGTGAAGTCGAGGATGCTGTCGGGGAGATCGTCCCGGCTGAGCGTCTCGGTGTCGTACACGACGGTGCGGGCGCGTCCCGAGGTCCCGACCCACAGGTCGTCGCGGCTGCGGAAGCGGGGCTCGACCTGCTCGAGGAGTTCGCCGGGGAGCTCGGCGAGGCGGCCCTCCTTCTGGAGCGCCCCGAGGGCACCGGCGTCCTGGCCGTAGTACACGTCGGCCGGCGTGTTGTCCCCCTCCTCGAGGATCTGGGCGGCCATCTCGGCGGTGTCGCCGTAGCGGACCTCGACCTCGATGCCGGTCTCCTCGGTGAAGCGGTCGAGGATCGGCCCGACGAGGTCCTCGCTGCGGCCGGAGTAGACGGTGATCGGGCCCTCGGGCGCCGTGGGGGAGGCGTCGTCACCGTCGGTCGCGGTCGGATCCCCGCCGGCGGGGTCGGTCTCGTCACCGTCGCCGCACGCAGCGAGCGCGAGGACGAGGACGGCCAGGAGGCTGAGCACGAGCGTGGGGGCGGGGTGAGGTCGGGTGCGCAAGGGAGTTCCTTCCCGGACGGGTCGCGCGAGCGGCGTGCTGGGCGTCGGATCAGGTCGGCTACGAATTAGGTTAGGCTACCCTAACTTCTGCCCTCACTTCTAGCGACCGTCGGGGCCGCGCGCAAGTGCATCGAGGCGGTGTCCGCGCGACGGGGGCGGCCTGTCAGGCGCTGATCTGGTCGTGCGCGTCGCCCCGCTCCGCGGCGGGCACGGCCGTGCCGCTCCTGCGGTGCAGGGCGACGACCGGCGTCGAGACCCCGGTGGAGACCCGTTCGCCGGGGCGAAGGTGCGGTTCCGGGCCGAGTCGCGAACGGACGCTGCTCCCGTCCGACAGGCGCAGGTGGACGAGCTGATCGTGGCCGAAGAAGGTGACCCCCTCGACGACGGCGGAGCCCTCGGGGTCGCGGTGCAGCTCGATGCACTCCGGGCGGACGACGATCTCGATCTCCTCCCCGTTGATCGGGGTGGTCGTGACCAGCTGTCCGAGGCAGGAGCTGACCTGGTACATGCCGATGCGGCGCGCGGGCAGCAGCTCGGCGTCTCCCACGAACGACGCGACGAACCGGTCGTGCGGTCGCGTGTAGAGGGTGTGGGGGTCCGCGACCTGGTGGACGACCCCGGCGCCCATGACCGCGACCTCGTCGGCGAGCGAGAGCGCCTCCTCCTGGTCGTGCGTCACGAAGATCGTCGTCGTCCCGGTGGTCTTCAGGATGCGGCGCACGTCAGCCCGCACGGTCGTGCGGAGGGACGCGTCGAGGTTCGAGAAGGGCTCGTCGAGGAGGAGGACGCGCGGCTCGGGAGCCAGCGCACGTGCGAGCGCGACGCGCTGCTGCTGACCGCCGGAGAGCTCACCCGGCATGCGCGTCTCGAGGCCGGCGAGCCCGACGAGCTCGGTCGCCTCAGCGACGCGGCGCCGACGGTCCCGGCGGGGGAGGTCGACCAGTCCGTAGCCGACGTTGCCGGCCACGTCGAGGTGGGGGAAGAGCGCGTAGTCCTGGAACACCATCCCGACACGACGCTGCTCGGGCGGGACCGAGCGTTCGGGTCGTGCGGCGACGCGCCCGTCGAGCTCGATGGTGCCGGCGTCGGGCTGCTCGAACCCGGCGATCAGACGCAGCGCGGTCGTCTTGCCGCAGCCGGATGGGCCGAGCAGCGCCGTGATCTGCCCGGAGGCGATGGCGAGGTCGAGGCCGTCCAGCGCCACGGTGGAGCCGAACCGCTTGCGCACGCCGACGCAGGCGACGGCCGGTCTCCCGTCGGGCCGGTGGGAGCTACGCTCGTCCTGCTCGTCGCTCATGAACTGGGCTCCGGTGCGCGGGGGCTGGTGCGAACGCGGTCGGTCGGTAGTGAGGTTAGGTTAGCCTAAGTCGGCGGTGCTGTGGAGGGCGGATCCAGGAGGAGTCGCACCTCATCGTGGTCGAGCGCGACGTCCACGCGATCGCGTCCAGCCGGAGCGACGGCGCCACCGGCCCGTACCTCTAGCCTCGGGCCGGGAGGCGTCATCCGACGAGGAGGAGCGTCATGAGCGAGGGCACGGTCGCATCGTCCGCGGCGGTCGGTCCGCCGCCGGGGATGGAGGTGCGCCTGTCCTCCAACGAGTCCCCGTTCGGGCCGTCGCCGGACGCGCTCGAGGTGATCCGCAGGCACGGAGAGCAGGCCCACCGCTACCCGGACGACCAGAGCGTCACGCTCCGCGAGGCCCTGGCCGGGCACGAGGGTGTGCCGCTCGACGAGGTCGCGGTGGGCACCGGTTCCGCCGGCCTGCTCATGGACCTCATCCTCCACGAGACCTACCGGCGGGGCGACGGGATCGGCGACGTGCTGGCGTTCGCGAACGCCTTCATCGTCTACCGGCTGGGGGCGCAGGTCGCCGAGGCGCGGTACGTGGAGGCCCCGGTCGGCGACGGCTACGCGCGCGACCCGTCGGCGCTGCTCGACCTCGTGGACGAGGACACGCGGATCGTCTGTATCGACAACCCGGGGAACCCGACCGGGGTCCACCTGGACGGCGAAGCGCTGCGCGGGCTGCTCGGGGCGCTGCCCGAACACGTGACGGTCGTCGTCGATGAGGCGTACCACCACTTCGCCGCCGGCGAGCGCGGCTACGCGACCGTCGCCGAGCTCGACGTCGAGCACCCGCGTCTGATCGTGCTGCGCACCTTCTCGAAGGCGTACGCCCTGGCCGGCCTGCGGGTGGGCTACGCCACCGGGCCGGCCGAGCTCGTGCGCTCCGTCGACACCCAGCGGGTCCGGTTCAACGTGAACGCCCTCGGGCAGGCGGCGGCGGTCGCGGCGCTCGGCGACGGGGATCACCTCGCGCGGACCGTCGCCGGCACACGCGAGGGTCGCGGCCGGATGGCGGCGGGTCTGGACGAGCTCGGCGTGCCGTACGTCGACAGCCTCGGCAACTTCCTGTTGATCGAGCTCGGGCAGGCAGCCGCCCCGATCGTCGAGGCCTACGGGGAGCACGGCGTGGGGGTCAGACCGCTGGCCCCCTACCGCATGACCGAGCAGATCCGGGTGACCGTCGGCACCGAGGACGAGGTGACGCGGTTCCTGGAGACGTCGGCGCAGGTGCTCGCGGAGGTCGCCTCGCGCGGGTGACCGCTCGCGCGCCGGAACGCTGCGGCCGCGAGACGGGTTGCGCGCGGTGAGCCCGACACACGACGGAGGACGAGGGTGCGCAGCCTGCGGTGGGTCGTGATCGTGCTCGGCGCGGCCGTGCTGCTCGCGGCGTGCCGATCCGGGACGACGGTCGAGGTCGACGTCGGGGCCGCACCGGAGGCGACCGCGCCCCCTGCGGGGACGCAGCTCGCGGACGGCGGCTGGCCGGTGGTCGCAGCGTTCGTCCGGGCCGAGGAGCGGCCCGTCGTGGTCAACCTCTGGGCCAGCTGGTGCGGGCCGTGCCGGGCGGAGGCCCCGGTGTTCCGACGCGCCATCGCCGCCCACGACGACGTCGCGTACATCGGCGTGGCCCACCGGGACCGACGCGAGGCGGCGCGGGCGTTCCTCGAGGATGAGCAGCTCGCGTTCCCGGTGACCCTGTTCGACCCCGACGGCACCACCGCCACCGAGCTGCGCGCCAGGGGGATGCCGGTGACGGCGTTCTTCGCTGCGGACGGGCGGCTCGCCCACGTCCACGTCGGGATGATCACCGACGGGCAGCTGGCGAGCCGCGTCGAGGACCTCCGGGCGGACGCGCGGTCGGGGGGCTGAGTGGACTGGTCGATCGTCGCCCGGCTCGCGCCCGCGCTCGCGGTGACGATCGGGGTCGCCTGGCTCGCCCTCCGGAACCGGGACGTGGCGGTGGGCCGGATCACCGACACCGTGCTCGAACTCGCGATCGTCGGTGTCGTCGCGGGTCGCCTCGCGTGGGTCGCGGTCGAGGGGCTGGACGTGGTGCTGCGGGCACCCACGACGCTGCTGCTCGTGCGTGCCGGCGTGGAGACCTGGATCGGGGTCGCGGCTGCGGTGGCGTGGGCCTGGTGGCGCTGGGACGACGACCACCGGCGCTGGGCGCTGTCCGCCGCGTCCCCCGCGGCGCTGGCGGGCCTCGCCGTGTGGCACGCCGGCTGTGGCTTCGAGGGCGTGTGCGCGGGGATCGCCGTTGAGTGGGGGGTGCGCCTGCCCGGGTACCTCAGCCCCGTCGTCCCGGTCGGCTACCTCGAGGCCGTGGCCGCCGCAGCCCTGGCGGGCGCCGCGTGGCGGGTGCGGGAGCGCACCTCCGCGGCGCTCACGACGGTCGTCGCCTACGCGGTGATCCGTGCGGGGCTCGGGTTCGTGCGCGCACCGATCACCGGCCTCCCGACCCGCGACCAGGTGCTGTCCCTGCTCGCCGCGACCGCCCTGGCCGGCGTGGCGTGGCGGCTGCGCCGACCCGGGCGACGTCGCTGAGCCGGGTGGCGGCGTCTGGGTACCGTCGAGCTCGCGCACATCCGAGGTCGGGGGTACCCAGATGGTCGTGGCGCCGCCGCGAGCGAGCGGTCTGCGTGGCAGCGTGACGTGATCAGCCGGTCGCCCAGGCACGGGCGCGGTCGAGCGCCTCGCGCCAGCGCGCGTAGAGGGCGTCGCGCCGGTCGGCGGACATCCGGGGCTCGTAGCGGGCGGCGGCGGTCCAACGCTCCCGGAGCTCGTCACGCCCCGACCAGACCCCGGTCGCGATCCCGGCCAGGTACGCGGAGCCGAGCGCGGTGGTCTCGGTGATCTCCGGGACGACGACCGGGACACCGAGCACATCGGCCTGGAACTGCATCAGCCACCGGTTGACGACCGCGCCGCCGTCGGCGCGCAGCTCGTCGAGAGCGATCCCGGAGCGGTCCTGCATCGACTCGACGACGTCGCGGGTCTGGTAGGCGATCGCCTCGAGGGTGGCGCGGGCGAGGTGCGCCCGGTTGGTGCCGCGGGTGAGGCCGACGATCGTCCCGCGCGCGTAGGGATCCCACAGCGGCGCTCCGAGCCCGGTCAGGGCGGGGACGAAGTAGACGTCGTCGTTGCCGTCCAGCGACGCGGCGAGCGCCTCGGTCTCACCGGCCCGGTCGATGATGCGGAGCTCGTCGCGCAGCCACTGCACGGCGGCGCCGGTGACGAAGATCGGGCCCTCGAGCGCGTACTCGACCGGCTCGTCGCCGATACGCCAGGCGATCGTGCTGAGCGGCCCCTCGGTGACCGGCGTCGGGTCGGTGCCCTGGTTCATCAGCAGGAACGACCCGGTCCCGTAGGTGTTCTTGGCCAGCCCCTCGTCGAAGCACGCCTGCGCGAACAGCGCGGCCTGCTGGTCGCCGGCGATCCCGGCGACCGGTACGCGCGCGCCGAGGAACACGTCCGGATCGGTCTCCCCGTGGACGTGCGCGCTCGGGGCGACCTCGGGGAGCACCGCCGGGGGGACGTCGAGGATCTCGAGGAGGTCGGGGTCCCAGTCGCCGGCGTAGATGCCGTACAGCAGCGTCCGCGACGCGTTGGTCACGTCGGTCACGTGGACCCGCCCGCCGGTCAGCTTCCAGACCAGCCACGAGTCGATCGTCCCGAACGCGATCTCACCCGCCTCCGCCCGGGCGCGCAGCCCGTCGACGTGGTCGAGGAGCCACGCGACCTTCGTGCCCGAGAAGTACGCGTCGATCACCAGCCCGGTGCGCTCCCGGAACATCGGCTCGAGGCCCTCGGCCTGCAGGCGGTCACAGGTCCCGGCCGTCCGCCGGTCCTGCCACACGATCGCGTGGTGCACCGGCTCGCCGGTCGCCCGGTCCCAGAGCACGGTCGTCTCCCGCTGGTTGGTGATCCCGATCGCCGCGAGGTCGCCGACGTCGACGTCGGCGTCGTCGACCGCGGCCAGCGCGACCTGTCGGGAGACGCGCCAGATCTCCTCGGCGTCGTGCTCCACCCAGCCGGGCCGTGGGTAGTGCTGGCGGAACTCGGCGGCGGCCTGACCGACGACCGCTCCCCGCTGGTCGACGACGAGCACCTTCGTGCCGGTGGTGCCCTGATCGATGGCGAGGATGTGCTCGGCCATCACGCCTCCCGCGGGTCGGTAGCGTCCGGGCGAGTCAACCAGAGGACGGAGCCCCCCGGTGTCAGCCGATCGGAGCTGGAGGGTCGAGCGCGCCGGCGTGGAGCTCGCCGTGCGGGCCGTCGGGGACCCCGGGGCGCCCGTCGCGCTGGTCGCCCACGGCGTGGGTTCGTCGGCCCGGTTCGTGGTGGAGGCGTTCGGCCCCGCCGTGACGGGCGCGGGCCACCGGCTCGTCACCTACGACCTGCGCGGCCACGGTCGCAGCAGCCCGGTGCGCGACCCCGCGGCGCACCGACTGGAGGAGCAGACCGCCGACCTGGCGGCGGTCGCCGCGGAGGTGGAGCCTGTCGTCGTGGGCGGGGTGAGCCTCGGTGGTCACGTGGCCGCCTCGTGGGCGGTCGGACGCACCGACATCCGTGGTGCGATCGTGGTGATCCCGGCGTGGATCGGACGGGCCGCGCCCGGCCAGGGCCCGCACGCAGCGATCGCGGAGCAGGTCCGACGCGAGGGGGTCGCGAGGGTGCTGCGCCGGGTGGTCGCCGACCCAGCGGTGCCGAGGTGGCTCGCGCGGCTCCTCGAGCGCGACTGGTCGGCCTGCGACCCGGACTCGCTCGGGGCAGCGCTTGCCGCGCTCGACGGTGGTGAGGCGCCGGGGGTGCACGAACTGCGACGGGTCACCGTCCCGGTCGGTGTGGTCGGCTGGCCCGACGACCCGGGTCATCCGCTGGCGGTCGCGCGACGGTGGGCGTCGACCGTGCCGCGCGGTGCGCTGCGCGAGGTGGGGATGGACGAGGTCGGGGCGGATCCGACACGCCTGGGACGGGTGGCGCTCGGGGCGCTGGCCGAGGCGGGCTGAGCCGGTCGGATCCGGCGCCCCATCAGTCCCGGTCGTCGCGGGCGCGCCGCTTGGCGAGCACGGCGTTCGCGGCGCGGGAGGCGGGTTCGCGGTCGAGCTGTCCCGCCATCCACGCCGAGGCGTCGACGAGCGCGTCCAGGTCGACGCCGGTCTCCGCGCCGCTGTCGCGCAGGGCGTAGACGAGGTCCTCGGTGGCGAGGTTGCCGGTCGCCCCGGGCGCGAACGGGCAGCCGCCCAGCCCGCCGGCGGAGGTGTCAGCGACCGTGACGCCGGCCTCCAGCGCCGCCAGCGTGTTCGCGAGGCCCTGCCCGAAGGTGTCGTGCATGTGCACCGCCAGCCGGTCCAGATCGGCCACGTCGGCCACCGCGGCCACCAGCTCGCGCGTCGCCGCGGGCGTGCCGACCCCGATGGTGTCGCCGAGGCTGATCTCGTCCACGCCCAGCTCGAGCAGCGTCGCGGTGACCCGCTGGACATCGGCGTGCGGGACCTCCCCCTGGTAGGGGCAGCCGAGCACCGTCGAGACGTAGCCGCGGACGCGCAGGCCGGCGCCGGCGGCGCGCCGGACGACCGGGGCGAACATCTCCAGGCTCTCGTCGATGCTGCGGTTGAGGTTCGCGGCGCTGAACGCCTCGCTGGCCGCCGCGAACACGGCGACCTCGTCGGCGCCCGCCTCCAGGGCGCGATCCAGACCACGCTCGTTGGGGACGAGCACCGGGTAGCGCACCCCCGGCACCCGCTCTATCCGGGCCATCACCTCGTCGCCGTCCGCCAGCTGCGGCACCCAGTCGGGGTGGACGAACGAGGTCGCCTCGACCACCGGGAGCCCGGTGCGTGCCAGTCGGTCGATGAAGCCGACCTTGACGTCGGTGGAGACGATGTCGGGCTCGTTCTGCAGGCCGTCGCGCGGGCCCACCTCGACGATCGTGACGTGTTCGGGGAGGTTCATGGTCCCACCCTCCGCTCGTCGTCTCCCGCGTCGTCGTCCGGACCGTCGCCCCCGTCGGGCTCCACACCCGCTGTCACGTCATCGGGCTCGATCTCCACGAGCGGTTCGTCCGCCTCGACGGTGTCGCCGACCGCGGCGTGGACCGCGCTCACGGTCCCGGCGGTCGGCGCGACGATCCCGTGCTCCATCTTCATCGCCTCGACGACGATCAGCGTGTCGCCGGCGGCGACGGACTCGCCCTCGTGGACGTTGACGGCAGCGACGGTGCCCGGCATCGGCGAGGCCAGCGCGGCGCCGGCGACGAGGACGCGCGCGTCCACCCGCTGGGTGGCCGGCACGACCGTGAGGCGGTGGGTGGTGCCCCCGCAGCGCAGCCAGAGGGCCTCGACCGTCCCGTCGGGCCGTCGCGTCACGGCGCTGAGCCCGCGGACCGTCTCCCCGTCGATCTCGACCACGATCGTCCCGTCGTCCCCGTGGCGGGGGGTGGTCACGACGTGTCGCCGATCGTGGAGTCCGACGAGCATCGCGGATCGTGCGGTCTCGCGGACCACGGTCAGGTCGTGCTCGTCGCCGCGACGGTCGCGCAGGCGCAGCCGGGTCCCACCGACGGCGGAGGCCCGCCACGGGCCGAGAGCGGCCCAGGGGCCGCCGGTGCTACGGGACGCGTCCGGGTCGAGCGCGAGCACCGCGGTGAGCGCGAGCTCGCGCGGGGACGGCGGTGGCGGCTCCCAGTCCGGGAGGTGATCGTCGATGAACGAGGTGGTGAGCCTGCCCTCGGCGAGCGCGGGGACCCGGGCGATCGCGGCGAGGTGGTCGAGGTTGGTGACGACGCCGAGGACGGCGGTGGCCGCCAGCGCCTCCCTCAGCCGCTCGATCGACCGGACACGGTCGTCGCCGTGGACCGCGATCTTGGCCAGCATCGGGTCGTAGTGCCGGCTCACGGTGGAGCCGGGCTCGATGCCGACGTCGACCCGGGCCCAGGGGGCTCCGGGGAGAGAGAGGGCGAGGACCTCGCCGGTCTGGGGCAGGTACCCGGCGGCCGGGTCCTCGGCGTAGAGGCGAGCCTCGATGGCGTGGCCGTGGGAGGTGATCTGCTCCTGGTCGAGGGGGAGGGGCGCCCCGGCGGCGACGCGGAGCTGCCACTCGACGAGGTCGAGACCGGTGACCAGCTCGGTCACGGGGTGCTCGACCTGCAGGCGCGTG
This sequence comes from uncultured Actinomycetota bacterium, assembly GCA_964483845.1. GTDB lineage: Bacteria > Actinomycetota > Nitriliruptoria > Nitriliruptorales > JAHWKO01 > CAZADJ01. The sequence goes on from CAZADJ010000029.1 coordinate 14,336, forward strand.
TTCATCTCGAGGAAGTAGTGCTCGCCGGTCTCGTCCGACAGGAGCATCTCGACGGTGCCCGCGCCGACGTAGTCGACCGACCGCGCGGCCGTGACTGCCGACGCGCACATCTCCTCGCGGAGCGCGTCGTCGAGGGCGGGCGAGGGGGTCTCCTCGATCACCTTCTGGTGGCGGCGCTGGATCGAGCACTCGCGTTCGAACAGGTGCACGACGCCGCCGGCGCGGTCGCCGAAGATCTGGACCTCGACGTGGCGGGGCGCGGCCACGAGGCGCTCGACCAGGAGGCGGTCGTCGCCGAACGCTGCCGCGGCCTCCCGTCGGACCGCCTCCACGGCGGCGTCGAGGTCGTCACGGCCCTCGACCCGCCGCATGCCGGTGCCGCCACCGCCGGCGACCGCCTTCAGCAGCACGGGGAAGCCGACCTCGTCGGCCGCCTCGGCGATCTCGACCGACCCGGTGAGCGCATGGTCCGGGCCGGGGATCACCGGTACGCCGGCGGCCGCCAGGTGCCGCTTCGCCTCGGCCTTGTCGCCCATCAGGCGGATGGTGTCGGGGTCGGGGCCGACGAAGACGAGGCCCGCGTCCGCGCAGGCCTCGGCGAAGCGGGGGTTCTCGGCGAGGAAGCCGTAGCCGGGGTGGACGGCCTCGACGCCGGTGGTGAGCGCCGCGTCGATGATGGCGTCGACGTCGAGGTAGCTGCCGGCTGCGGGTGGCGGGCCGATGCGCACCGCCTCGTCGGCGCGGCGGACGTGCAGGGCGTCCGCGTCCGCGTCGCTGTGCACCGCGACGGTGGCGATGCCGAGCCGTCGACAGGTGGCGAGGATCCGGACGGCGATCTCGCCACGGTTCGCGACCAGCACCTTCGTGAACACGTGACGCCCTCCCGTCGGCGCGCGACGCTACCGCACCGCCTCCGGCCGCCGGTCCGCGCCCTGCCGGCGTCTGACGACTACGGTCGTGGCCCACACGGCACGGAGGAACGCATGCGTCGCACCTGTTCGGTCGTCGTCGCCCTCACGCTCCTCGTGGCTGCGTGCGGGCTGCGGGACGGGGAGGTCGCGGTGGAGGACGACGGTCCCGAGCCGGAGCCGACCGCGACCGTGACGGTGACGGCCACGCCCGAGCCGGAGCCGGAGCCCGATCCCGAGCCCGAGGACGACCCGACCCCGGCGGCGCAGGACCCGTGCGACAACGCCCCGTCCGGGCAGTCCTTCGTCTTCGTGACCACGCCCAACAACGGTGACCAGGTCTCGAGCCCGTTCACGGTCGAGGGCTGCAGCGACACCTTCGAGGCGAACGTGCAGTGGGAGCTGCGCGACGCGAACCAGCAGGTCCTCGCGGACGGGTTCACGATGGGCGGCACGCTTGGCGACCCCGACAGCTTCAGCTTCGATGTCACCTACAGCGTGAGCCAGCAGCAGCTCGGCACCCTCGAGGTGTACGAGGAGGACGCGGAGACCGGCGACCGGATACACGTCAACTCGATCCAGCTCGTCCTCACCCCGTAGCGCGACGCGCCGGTGATCCGGGGGACGGGACGTGCGCGCCGCGTGATCGTGGCGACGGTCACGCTCGCCGCGCTGCTCCTCGTCCCATCCGTCGCCGCCGCCCAGGATCCCGAGCACCCGTCGCCCGAGTGGTACGCGCGTGAGGCGGACAACTACGCGCGCAACGCCGAGGAACCCACCTGGCAGGCGACGACTCCCGAGTTCCAACAGCGCTGGTTCGAGCAGTCGCAAGAGAACTTCGCCACCACCGTGGAGCGACGCTACGTCACCGGGGACTGGCCGTGGGACAGCACCGGGAACCTGTGCTCCACGTGGAGCATGCAGTGCACCGGTGATCCGTTCCTCTACCCGGGGGTCGACGACTTCTACGAGCATGAGGGCGAGGTGGTCGAGGTGGCGTTCTTCGAGTCCACCGGAGCACTCCTGTCCGGGCGGGTCTGGGCTCCCCGCGACGCGGTGGCCGGCGCGGACCTGCCGGGGGTCGTGATCGAGACCGGCTCGGTCCAGGCGCCCGAGACCCTCTACTGGTGGTTCGCGCAGACCCTCGTCCGCAGCGGCTACGTCGTGATGACCTACGACGTGCGCGGTCAGGGACGCTCCGACAACCAGGCCCCCGATGGGACCCCGGGCAGCAACCTCCACCCGGAGGTCTTCGTGGACAACCTGGTCGACGCGGTCGACTTCCTGCGCTCGACCCCCGACGAGCCCTACCCGCACAACGCCGAGTTCGGCGCTGATCGCGACAGCGCCGGCCTCGCGCCCGACCACAACCCGCACTGGGACGTCCTGGACAGGGAGCGCATCGGCATCGTCGGGCACTCCCTCGGGGCCGCCGGTGTCAGTGTCGTCCAGGGGGTCGAACCGTGGCCCGGCGTCCTCGGCGACGAGAACCCGGTCTCCGCCGCGGTCGCCTGGGACAACCTGAGTGCGGACGGTTCACCCGGGTCGGACACCCAGGGGGTCGGTGAGGTGGTGCCGCGCGTGCCGACCATGGGGCAGTCGGCCGACTACTGGCTCGTGCCGGAGCCGTACGACTCCCCGCCGGACCCCGAGGGTCAGAACGACGGCTTCCACCTCTGGCGGGAGGCCGGGGTGCCGAGCTACCAGATCCACGTGCGCGGCGGCGCCCACTACGAGTGGTCGTACCTGCCGACGTTCCCGTCGACGTCGTGGCGGGACTGGGGCAACCCGATGGTGGAGCACCACTCCCTGGCGTGGCTGGACCGCTGGTTGAAGCAGCCGGGCGAGCCCGGGTACGAGGACGCCGACGCGCGGCTGCTGGACGACGAGGCGTTCTGCGAGCGGCTGAGCTTCTACTACCTCTCGGTGCGCGACTTCCCCGACCGCGGCGGGCAGGTCCACGCGTCCGGGGACATCCGATCCGACTGCCTCGGCCGGACCACCGGTGACCCGGCCGACGATCCACCGGCAGCGGACGACGAGCCGGTTGCGGCGACGGGCGACGAAGCTGCCACCCTGCCGGCCACCGGGGGTGGCCTGGCCGGGCTCGCGGCGCTCGTCGGCGCGGCCGCGGCCCTGCGCGCCCGTTCGCGCGACGGTCGCTGAACGCGTCCTCTGTCTCCGGGCGCACGAACGGTCGGGCGCCGGCCCGGGGGGCGGTCCCCTCGTCGCGCACTGCGACCCGACGCGCACCCGACCGGAGGTGAGCGCGGGCGGCGGATCAGGCGTCGTCGACCCACGAGGGCGGGCGCTTCTCCAGGAAGGCGTTCATCCCCTCCTGTCCCTCGTCGGAGACGCGGAGTCGTGCGATCGTCTCCACGGTGTGGTCGGCCGCCTCGTCCAGACCGGGACGGCGACGCAGCTCACGGAGCAGGGACTTGATCTCGCCCTGGGCCCGGGGACCACCCCGGAGGAGGTCGTCGACGACGGCCGCCACCGCCTCGTCGATCGCGTCCGGCGTCGTCGTGACGTGGACCAGACCGATCTCGCGGGCGCGCCGCGCGTCGAAGCGCTCGCCGGTGAGGAACAGGTGCCGAGCGTGGGTGGGTGCGACCTTGCGGAGCACGTAGGGGGAGATGACGGCCGGGACGACGCCCAGCCGCACCTCGCTGAAGGCGAAGAGCGCTCCCTCGGTCGCGACCGCGACGTCACAGCACGCCACGAGCCCGGTCCCGCCGCCGAAGGCGTGCCCGTGGACGCGCCCGACGACCGGCCGGGGGCAGTCGTGGACCGCCCGGAGCATCGCCTCGAAGGCGCGCGAGTCGGCGACGTTGTCCTCGAACGAGTAGTCGACCATCCCCTTGAGCCAGTTCAGGTCCGCGCCGGCGCTGAAGGTGCCGTCGGCGCCCGTCAGGATCACCGCCCGGAGGTCCGGATCGTCGCCGAAGCTCTCGAAGACCGTCCGCAGCCGGTCGATGAGGTCCGCGTCGAAGGCGTTGCGTACCTGGGGACGGTCCATCGTCACGGTCACCACCCCCCGCTCGTCGCGGTCGGTGCGCAGTGTCTCGGGATCCACGTCGTCTCCTCGTGCCGCTCGCCGTTGCCCATCCTCGTCCGGGACCCGACGGTGGCGTCGCTACCGCGTCCGAGCCGTCGAGCGCGCCGCCGGCAGGGTGAACCAGAAGGCCGCACCCTCCCCGGGTTCGGACTCGACCCACACCCGACCCCCGTGCTGCTCGACGTAGTGGCGCACGATGCTCAGCCCGAGCCCGAGGCCGGGTGCCTCGGCCCCGTCTGGCTCCGCCGAACCGCGCTGGAACTCGTCGAAGATCTGCGCAGCATCGCCCTGCTCCACGCCGGGGCCCTCGTCGGTGACGCCGATCGCCAGCACGTCGGAGCGGTCGTCGCTGACGACACGGATCCGCCCACCCGCGGGGGAGTAGCGGGCCGCGTTCGTCAGCAGGTTCGTGAGCACGCGCTCGAAGGCGAGCGGGTCGGCCTCGACGTCCCCGGTCGCCTCGATCTCGACGGTCAGGCCGTCGAGGAGCGGCCCGAGGT
>CAZADJ010000030.1:0-16481 GCA_964483845.1 uncultured Actinomycetota bacterium
TGTGCGACCGGCGCACACTGTGCCACCGTGACGGCCCGGCGTCCAACGGTCGCACGACCGCCCCGGCTGCCCGACCGAGGGGTACCTACCGTGGGCGGGGACCGAAGGGGAGCGCATGAGGGTCGCGATCACGGGTTCCAGTGGTGTGCTCGGCAGCGCCCTGCGCCGCAGCCTCGAAGACGACGGGCACACCGTCGTGCCCGTGGTGCGCGACCGGTCGGAGGCTCGCGGCGATGCCGTCTACTGGAAGCCGACGCGGGGGGAGATCGACGCCGAGGGGCTCGTCGGCGTGGACGCCGTCGTCCACTTCGCGAGTGAGCCGTTCCGGGCCCGGCGGTGGGGCGCCGGGTACCGGCAGCGCTTCCGCGAGAGCCGCGTTCGAGGTACCCGGCTCCTGGCGGAGGCGCTCGCGAGCCTCGGGCGACCGCCACCCGCCCTCGTCTCCGCGTCGGCGACTGGCTTCTACGGGGACCGTGGCGACGAGGTGCTGACCGAGGAGGCCCCTCCCGGGGACGGGTTCATGGCGGAGACGTGCCTCGCCTGGGAGCAGGCGGCGATGCCGGCCGTGGCGGCCGGCCTGCGGGTCGTGTGGCTGCGCAGCGGCGCCGTGCTGGCGGCCGGCTCCCCGCTACTGCGCAACATGCTCCCGCCCTTCAAGCTCGGGATCGGCGGTCCCGTCGGCCGTGGGCGCCAGTGGGTGCCCTGGATCGCGGGGGAGGACCACGTCCGCGCCGTTCGGTTCCTCATCTCGGGCGACGACCTGGAAGGGCCCTTCAACCTCACCGCCCCGCAGCCGGTGCGCAACCGTGAGCTCGCCCGCGCACTCGGCGAGGTACTGCGCCGCCCGGCGGTGCTCCCCGTGCCACCGTTCGCGATCTGGCTCATCTACGGGGAGCTGTCGAAGCAGCTCGCCGTGGAGAGCCAGCGGGCGGTGCCAGCGGAGCTCCAGGAAGCGGGATTCGACTTCCGCCACGACCACGTCCGCGACGCCCTCCGGGCGGCTCTCGGGACCTGACGCGGCCGCCGAACGGACGGTGGCCGTGGGTCGTGTCCAGGTCCCCCCTCGCCGTTCGCCCGTGGCGGGCGCCACCGTGCCGGACGACGCGCTCGTACCGTCGGTTCCGAGCGGCGACACGTGCCCCCAACGACACGTCACGATCGCTCCACGCGACGCGATCGCCGACCGGCGGTCGCCGACACAGCCGACACACCGGAGGTAGCCATGGGTGAGACGGACACGAACAAGGGCGAGGAGCTGAAGGGCCGCGCGAAGGAGGCCGCCGGAAGCCTCGCCGACGATGACGAGCTCAAGCGCGAGGGCAAGGCGGACCAGGCCAGCGCGAGCGTCAAGGACAAGCTCAGCGACGCGGTTGACTCGGTCAAGGACGCCGTCACGCCGGACGACGACAGCTGACCACCGGACCTCGTCAACGGTGCCGCTCGCGGACGCGAGCGGGAGCACACCGCCCACACGCGACGACGATCCCGCCAGCGCACCGCCGAACAACGAGCGCACCGCGAACAAGGGAGGAGCGCGCCATGACACACCACGAACACGACGAGCAGAAGAGCAGCGAGAAGCGGAGCTTCGAGGCCCGCAAGGAGGACTTCCAGGGCCGCGTGAAGAAGGCCGCCGGCGAGCTCTTCGACGACGACGAGCTCCGCCAGGAGGGCCGGATCGACCAGCTGTCGTCGACCGTGCGCGACGCCCTGAACGGCGCGGTCGACCGCGCGAAGGAGTTCGTCTCCGACGCGACCGGCAGCAGCGACGACAGCAACGACGGCCGGGGCCGCTGAGCCCCCGAGACCCACGCGCGCCCGCGGTCCGGGGGACCCGCGGGCGCGCGTGGCTACACCGGTCCCTCACCCGTGGACGTAGGTGAGCCACCCGTCGTACGTCCCGACCTTGCCACGGACCGCCTCGACGAACGTGTCCTGGATCCGCGTGGTGATCGGACCGCGGTCACCGATCTCGCGGCCGTCGACGGAACGGATCGGGACCACCTCCGCCGCCGTCCCGGTGAAGAACGCCTCGTCGGCCAGGTACAGGTCGGTGCGCACGAGGCTCGTCTCGTGCACGTCGAAACCCTCGTCGCGCGCGATCCGGATCGCGCTGTCCCGGGTGATACCGCCGAGCGGCCCGTCGGTGAGCGGTGGCGTCAGCACGGCTCCGTCGCGGACGATGAAGAGGTTCTCGCCGGTCCCCTCGGAGACGAAGCCCTCCTCGTTCAGCATGATCGCCTCGGCCGCCCCGGCGCGCAGCGCCTCGACCTTCGCGTGGGAGCTGTTGACGTACTGCCCGCACGCCTTGGCCGCCGGGGGGATCGTGTTCTTGCCGATCCGCCGCCACGACGACGTGACGACCTCGACGCCCTCCTCCAGGGAGTCCTCCCCGAGGTAGGAGCCCCACTCCCAGGTCGCGATCGAGATCCGCGGCTCCGACGGCAGCGGGTTCAGGCCGATCTCGCCGTAGCCGAGGTAGACGATCGGGCGGATGTAACAGCCTCCCTCGTGCCCGTTCTCGCGGATCAGCGAGACGATGACGTCGACGATCTCGTCGGGCGTGTACGGGATCTCGTCCAGCGGGTGGTAGATCTTCGCCGAGTCGAACAGCCGCTCGACGTGCTCCCGGAGGCGGAACACAGCGGGACCGCGCTCCGTCTCGTAGGCGCGGATGCCCTCGAACACCGCCCACCCGTAGTGCAGGGACGGGGTGAGCACGTGGACGGTGGCGTCGTCCCAGTCGACGAGCTCACCGTCCATCCAGATCTTGTCCGCCTTCGGGAACGGCATGGCTCCTCCTCCTCGTGGCACCGGGCCCCTCGGGGTCGGTGACCCGGAACGGGGCTCGCGCCACCGGCTCCGGTGCTGGCGCTCACGACGACGCTACCCGGCCGCTGCCGCGGCGAGGCGGTCGCCGATCTCGCCGGTCGAGTATCGCACCACATCGGTCGACCGCGCAGCGAGCCACGCCGAGACCGCCCGCTCCACACGGGCCGCGGCGGTCCGCTCCCCGAGGAAGTCGAGCATCATCCCGAGGCTCAGGACCGCAGCGGTCGGATCGGCGTCGCCGGTGCCCACGATATCGGGGGCCGAGCCGTGGACGGGCTCGAACAGCGAAGGGTTCCCGCGGGTGGGATCGAGGTTCGCCGAGGCGGCCAGGCCCATACCGCCCTGGATCGCAGCCCCGAGGTCGGTGACGATGTCCCCGAAGAGGTTGTCGGTGACGACGACGTCGAACCGCTCCGGCCGCGTGACCAGGTAGAGGCACATGGCGTCCACGTGGACGTAGTCGCGCTCGACGTCGGCGTACTCCGCTCCGACCTCGTCCGTGACCCGCTGCCACAGGTCGCCGGCGTGGGCGAGCACGTTCGTCTTGTGACACAGCGTCAGCCGGCCCCGACGCTGACGGGCCAGTTCGTACGCGAAGCGCACCACGCGCTCGACGCCGTGGCGGGTGTTCAGGGACTCCTGCGTGGCGACCTCGGCGGACGACCCCCGGTGCACGACCCCGCCCGCGCCGGCGTAGAGCCCCTCGGTGTTCTCACGCACCACGACGAGGTCGCAGCGATCGGGCTCCAGCCCGTCGATCGGCGACGCGACGCCCGGGTACAGCTTCACCGGCCGGAGGTTCACGTACAGGTCGAAAGCGGCCCGGAGCCGGAGGAGCAGCCCCCGCTCGAGCACACCGGCGGGCACCTCCGGAGTGCCGACGGCCCCGAGCAGCAGCGCGTCGTGATCGCGCAGGTCCTCGAGGGTCACCTCGTCGAGGACCTCGCCGGTGCGGCGGTAGCGGCGCCCACCGAGGTCGTGATCGGTCGTCTCGACCGTGAAGCCCTCCGCGTCGGCGACCACGTCGAGCACCTTCAGGGCCTCGGCGATGACCTCCGGACCGATGCCGTCACCGCCGATCGCCGCGATACGGTAGCGGCGGTCGTCGTCCGGACTCACGTCCCACCCCCCGGATCCCGGGCCGATGGCGGTGCCAGCATCGCGGTGTGTCCTCTCCGAGACAGCGCGCGCATCCTACGCACACGTCCGCCGGGGGACGGCCCGAACCGGCCGGGGGCCGCCTAGGGTCGGGAGCGAGCGGACGACAGCGGTGCCGGCTCCGATGGCCGCACCCGACGAAGGCGATCCGATGGGGCGCCGGTTCGACAAGGCGGTGCTGCGTGAGGCGCTGCTCACGCACCACCCGTGGCTCGACCGCGACGACATCGGCCCCCGAGCGGTCTCCGCCGGGGAGTGCGAACGCTGTGGTGAGGAGGCACGGCTGGTCGAGACCTGCGGCCCGATCGCCCACCGCTACATCGGTCGCGAGTGCGCGCGGGAGATCGGCACGGATGCGTGGTGCGACGGACACGCCGAGGACGCCCGCCGGTACCTGGCCTGGATCGAGGAACTCCCCGCCGAGGCCGACGCCGTCGCCCGGCTGTGGTGGGTGGCGACGGGCGAGGCGAAGCTCGACCCGGATCTGCTCGCCCGCTCCCCCGATCTCGCTGCGGTGGTCGCGGGCGTGCTCGACGATCCGGAGGCGTGAGCCGCCCAGATCCTGGCGACCGGCGATCAGATCCGTGGCGAGCTCGCGCACCCGGGCCGGGCAGTCGGTGGCCGCGACGCCCCCCGGTCAGCTCGCCTCGGACGTGGTACGCGACCAGCGCCACGCGCGGACCCCTCGCAGCTCCGGCCCGAGGAAACGCTGGCCGAGTGACGCGAACGTCTCCGGGTCGCCGCTCGTGAGGAAGGTCCGCTGCGCCGCACCGTCGGCGCTGCGGCGCGCGAGACCGGTCCGCTCCAGGATGTCGTGGACCTCGAACGCGGTCTCCTCCGCGCTGGACACGAGCACCACCTCGCGGCCCATGACGTCACCGATGGTGCGGGCCAGGTGCGGGTAGTGCGTGCAGCCGAGCACCAGCGTGTCGACGTCCCGTACGCGCAGCGGCGCGAGCGTCACCGCGACCAGTCCGTAGGCCTCGGTCGTGTCGAGCATCCCCCGCTCGACGAGCTCGACGAACCCCGGGCAGGCGACGCTCGTGAGCGAGACGTCGGCACGCATCGAGGCCACCGCGGCCTCGTACGCGCCGGAGGCGATGGTGGCCTCGGTCCCGATCACGCCGAGCTCGCCACGCGTCACCTCGAGCGCGGCGCGGAGACCCGGCTCGATGACGCCGACGACCGGGATCGTGTAGCGGTCTCGGAGGTGCTCGAGCGCGACCGACGAGGCGCTGTTGCAGGCGACGACGAGCATCTTGACGTCGTGCTCGCTCAGGACGTCGGCGACCTGCGTGGAGAAGCGCCGCAGCTCGTCGGGCGTGCGCTCACCGTACGGGAAGCGGGCGGTGTCACCGAAGTAGACGAGATGCTCGTCCGGGAGCAGGTCGATCAGGGCCCGGGCGATCGTGAGACCCCCGAGCCCGCTGTCGAACACCCCTACCGGCCGCTCATCCATCGGTCCCGATGGTGCCACCCCACAGGCCAGGCTGGCGACCACGTCGGGACGGTCGTGCGGTCAGTGCGGAGGGCCGACCCGCGATCTGCCGAGCCCGGATCAGCCGCCGTCGCCCTCCCCTCGTGATCCCGGCTCGTCAGCCGAGACGCCCGGCGGAGGGCCGACCTCCCCCTCCGGTCGACCGCCGGGACCCCACCCACGGGGACCGTCGGCGGAGCCCGCGCCGCGACCCCGACCCGGGTGGTCGAAGTCCCCGGGGTCAGGGCAGTCGACCGCGAGATCCTCCAGCCCGTGGTGCCGCGCGATGCGGTGGCAGTTGCGGGCCAGCGCGGCGCGTGCGGCCGGTGACGCGTTCGCCGGGAGCGCCGCATCACCGTCACCGAGCAGGCGCGCGAAGGTCCGGAGCGCCTCCTCGGGCTTCTCGTCGGCGGCCGCCTCGATGTTGCTCACCCCGGCCGCGACGAGCTCCTCCGCGTGATGGGGCGTCCGCCGGACCTCATCCATGCGGCGCTCGGCGAGCGCGAGGTGCACGTCGGCGGCACGCTCGGAGCCCCGGGGCAGCGCGACCCACGCCTGCTCGGAGGCGCGCTTCAACCCGTACAGGGCGTCGTCGGGGGCCGCGTCCTGCGCGAGCGCGACCGTCCCGCCCCCGGCGAGCAGCAGGAAGGCGACCGCCACCGCGGCGATCGGCCCGAGCCGGGGCTGGAGACCACCGAACCAACGGGATGCGACCCGTCCCCGGCCGCGACGCGCGTCGGCCGCGCGGACCGGCACCTCGCTGCGGATGCGCGCGAGGTGACGTGACCGTGACCCGGGCGGGACCGGCTCGTCTGCGAGCGCACGTACCCGGCGCACCGCTGCTGCCAGATCCTCGCCGTCCCCGGCGTTCCCGGCACCGCGGCGCCCCGACGCCCCCAGCACCTCGTCGATCAGGCGGTCGACCTCGTCGGGGCCGTGGTCGGCCCCCGCAGCCGGATCGGGGCGGCCCCCCGGGCGTCGCTCGTCGCTCATCGTGGTCTCCTCCCTCGTGGAGGGAGGCGAGCGAGCGCCGTGGAGGTTACGCTCCGGCGGACTTCCGATCCTCGGCGACCGGGGCGCCCGATCCTCAGGCGTCCCGCCAGGTCGGGGCCAGCAGACCCGCGAGCCGCCGCACCCCCCGGTGCTGGAGCGCCTTCACCGCCCCGACGGTGCGGCCGGTCACCTCGGCGACCTGCGCCGTCGAGAGCTCCGCGACGAGGCGCAGCTCCACGACCTCGCGCTGCTCGGGTGTGAGCGCTGCGAGCGCCGCCACGACCTGCGCGTCCAGTGCTCCCCTCGTCACGTGCTCGACCGGCTCCGGTCCGGGGTCGACGATCGCCGCGGCGCGCTCGGGTGTCAGCTCGTGGTCGCTGCGACGTTCGGCACGCTTGCGCCAGTCGTGGAGGTTGTTCCGTGCCGCGCGGTACAGCCACGCGCGGAGGGAGCGGCCGTCCCCCCGGATGCGCGCACAACCCTCGATCAGCTCGACGAACGTCTGCTCGACGAGGTCGTCGGCGACCTCCCCGTGGTGGACGCGGCGGAGGAGGAAGCCCCGCAGCCCGGGCGCCACCTCGAGGTAGACCGCGGCGATGGCGTCGCGGTCCCCCTCGCGCACCGCGTCGACGAGCGGGTCCAGCGCATCGTCCCGGCCCCGCGTCTCCACCACCGCCTCCTCGTCGCCCGCCGGGGCCTCGTGCGATCGTGCCGTGGCCGACCGGACCCGGCAAGAGCTGCGCTCGGGGGCCGCCATGAGGCGATGGCGGTCCCGGCTGAGCGGGTGGCAGGATGCGGTGCCGACGGAGGGACACGATGCGCGACGCCCACCTGCACCACGTCCAGCTGGCGATGCCCCCCGGTGGCGGAGCCGCCGCCCGACGGTTCTACGACGGCGTGCTCGGCATCCCCGAGGTCGGCAAGCCGTCGGCGCTCGCGGGTCGCGGAGGCGTCTGGTTCCGCGCGGGGGACCTCGAGATCCACGTCGGCGTCGAGGAGGACTTCGCACCCGCGACGCGGGCCCACCCGGCGATCGTCGTCGGCGACCTCGACGCGGTCGCTCAGCGCCTGCGCGACGCCGGCCACGACGTCCGCGACGACGACCGGCTCCCCGGCCACCGTCGGTTCTACACCGACGATCCGTTCGGGAACCGCATCGAGTTCCTCACACCGCAGACGGATCCGGACCGGGTCGTCGCGACCTCCGACCGGCTCGGCGACCAGTTGACGTTCCTTCTCGAGGCGGACCGGCTCAAGCGGGTCCGACGTCGCTCCACCCTCGCGGACGCCTCACGACGCGAGAACAGCGCGGAGCACTCGTGGCACCTGGCGCTGTTCGTGCTGGCGCTCGCCGAGCACGCCGCCGAGGAGATAGACGTGTGGCGCGCCGTCCACATGGTCCTGCTGCACGACCTCGTCGAGATCGACGCCGGCGACACCTTCGCCTACGACGAGGTGGCTCGTCGCGACCAGGTCGAACGCGAGCGCGCCGCCGCCGACCGGATCTTCGCCCTGCTCCCCGACGACCAGGCCGCCCGCTGGCGCGGGGTCTGGGACGAGTTCGAGGGGCAGGAGACGGGCGCGTCGCGGTTCGCGAAGGCGATCGACCGCCTCCAGCCGATCCTGCTCAACTTCGCCTCAGGGGGCGTGGCGTGGCGTGCGCACGGCATCGACATCGGCCGGGTGGTCGACCGCAACGAGCCGCTGATCCACCGGGCGCCCGCGTTGTGGGAGCACGTCCGCAGGGTGCTCGACACCGCGGTGGAGCGCGGCTACCTCGAGGCTTGATCCGTCCCGGGCGCCCCGGCTCTCCGGTCGGGTGCGCCCGACCCGACCAGGACGCGAGGGGGATCAGGCCAGCGCGGCGCCGAGCGCGTGTGCGCCGCCGTCGACGTGCACGATCTCCCCGGTCGTCCCGACCGACCAGTCCGAGAGCAGCGCGCAGACCATCCGAGCGACCGGCTCGGGGTCCTGCGGGTCCCAGCCGAGCGGCGCCCGGTCACCCCAGACGTCCTTCAAACCGGCGAACCCGTCGATGCTGCGCGCCGCCATCGTCTGCAGGGGACCGGCCGCCACGAGGTTGACGCGTACCCCGTCGGGGCCGAGATCCCGCGCTGCGTAGCGGGCGGCGGACTCCAGCCCGGCCTTGGCCACCCCCATCCAGTCGTAGGCAGGCCAGGCCACCGACGCGTCGAAGTCGAGGCCGACCACGGAGGCGCCGTCCGCCGCGCGGAACAGGTCGAGGAAGCCCCCGCACAACGCCGGCAGCGAGTAGGCGGAGACGTGCATGGCCGTCGCGACGTCCTCCCACGGCGCCTCCAGGAACCCCCCGCCGAGACACGACGGCGGTGCGAACGCGACGGCGTGGACGAGGCCGTCCAGACCTCCCCACCGGCGGTCGAGGTCCTCGGCGACCGCCGCGACGTCGGTCGGGACCGTGACGTCCAGCTCGAGGACGTCCGGTGGGTCCGGCAGGCGCTTCGCGGTCCGCTCGGTGATGCGCCGCCCCCGGCCGAAGCCGGTGAGCACGATCTCGGCCCCCTGCTCCTGGGCGAGACGGGAGATGTGGAAGGCGATCGAGCGCGGATCGAGCACGCCGGTGACCAGCAGCCGTTTCCCGTCGAGCAGCATCAGCTCGCCTCCCTGTCGTCGACGCCCCGGATCGGTGCGCTCGTCTCCGCCGGCGCGACCGCCACGGGGCTCGCGACCCCGTCCACAGCCGCGATCACGAACGCGACGGCGACCCCGGCGTCGTGGCTCAGCGACACGCTGGCCGCCGTGGGCTCGCCCCGGATGAGCAGCCGCGGGGCGCCGTCCGCGCCGGTCGCGACCTCGACGTCGCGCCAGGCGAGACGCTGTCCGAGAGCCTTCATCGTCGCCTCCTTCGCCGCGAACCGGGCGGCCAGCCGCGCCACCGCGACCGGGTGGTCGACGGCGACGCCGTCCCGGGTGGCCGCAGCCCGCTCGACCGGAGTGAAGACGCGTTCCAACAGCGCCGGGGTGCGCACGATGGCGCGTCCGAGCCGTTCGACCCCGACCACGTCGACACCGGCCCTCACGCTGACCTCGGCATCATCTCGCCGGCGTCCTCCGCGCCGCTCAGTCCGACCATCGCGGCGTGAAGCTGCTGGTTGAAGGCGCGACGGTCCCGCGGGGTGGCCGCCGGGGCAGCCAGGGGCGCGCCGAAGCGGACCAGCACGCGACTCCCCCCGGGACGGGGCAGCCCGCCCGGTGGCCACGCCGCTGACGTCCCGACGATGGCGACCGGCACGACCGGACAGCCCGCCGTCGCCGCGAGCCGGGCGACCCCGCTGCGCGGCCGGTAGACGCGGCCGTCGCGGCTCCGGCCGCCCTCGGGGAACACCACCAGCGCGGCGTCGCGCCGGAGCAGCTCGACGCACCGGTTCAGCGCCCCCGCATCGGCCGCGCCGCGCCGGATGACGACGAGTCCGAGCCACCGGAGCAGCCGTCCGGCGAGCGGGATCGCAGCCAGGTGCGCGGAGCCGAGGTAGGTCAGGCGACGCTCGGTGGCGAGGCTGAGCGCCACGACGTCGGCGTGGGAGCCGTGCGTCGGAGCCAGGATCACCCCGCCGGTGGTCGGGACGCGGGCCGCTCCGTCCGAGGCGACGCGCAACCACCGACCGAGCACGGGACGGCCGAGCCACCGCACCCACCGCGGCGGGCTCGGCGGGGGGCCCCCGCGTGCCGGCTCGGGCCTCATTGGGGCAGGTTGTCGTGGACGAAGCCCGGGCGGCGGGCGCCGTTCAGGCCCCGCAGCAGGGTCACGAGCGCGCCGCGCGTCTCCGCCGGCGCGACCACCGCGTCGACGCTCCCGCGCTCGGCAGCGAGCCCGACGTCCATCGCGTCCCGACGGTAGTCGCTGACGAGCTGGTCCCGGGCGCCGGGGTCCGCCGCGACCTCGCGGCGGAAGATCACGTCGACGGCCCCCTCGGCGCCCATGACCGCCAGCTCCGTATCCGGCCAGGCCAGCACCGCGTCCGCCCCCAGTGAGCGGGAGTTCATCACGATGTAGGCGCCACCGAACGCCTTGCGCAGCACCACGGTCACCCGTGGGGTCGTCGCGCTGGCGAAGGCGTGCAGGAGCTTCGCGCCCTTGCGGATCACCCCACCGGACTCCTGCGCCGTCCCCGGGAGGAACCCCGGGACGTCGACGAGGACCACGAGGGGGATCCCGAACGCGTCGCAGAAGCGCACGAAACGGGCGCCCTTCTCGCTGGCCTGGAGGTCCAGGCAGCCGGCAAGCCAGTCGGCCTGGTTCGCGACGATCCCGACGGTGCCACCGTCGACGCGCGCGAAGCCGACCACGAGGTTGCGCGCCCAGCGGTCGTGCACCTCGAGGAAGCGACCGCCGTCCACGATCCCCCCGATCACGTCGCGGACGTCGTAGGGGCGACGGCCGTCCTCGGGGACGATCGCCGCCAGGTCGACGTCCCCCGGCTCGTCCGCCTCGCGGCGCGGCACCTGCTCCTCACACGAGGACGGGAGGTACGACAGCAGCTCCCGGGTGAGCGCGAACGCCTCCTCGTCGTCGTCGACCACGAAGTGGGCGCAGCCGCTGCGCTCGGTGTGCACGCCGGGACCCCCGAGCGTGAGCGCGTCGACGTCCTCGAAGGTGACCGCCTTCACGACGCGCGGGCCGGTCAGGAACATGTAGGCGTCACGCCGCATGACGACGAGGTCCATCAGCGCGGGTGAGTAGACCGCCCCACCGGCGCACGGACCGAGGATCAGCGCGATCTGGGGGACGCGTCCGCTCGCGGCCACGTTGGCGCGGAACACCCGTCCGTACCCGTCGAGTGCCGCGACGCCCTCCTGGATGCGGGCGCCGCCGGAGTCGTTCACCCCGACGACCGGGGCGCCGCCGCGAGTCGCCGCCTCGATCGTGCGCGCGATCTTGTCCGCGTGGGCCTCACCCAGTGAGCCACCGAGCACGCGGCGGTCCTGGGCGTAGACGTACGCGGCGCGCTCGCCGATCGAGGCGGTCCCGGTGACGACCCCGTCACCCTCCGGTCGGCGCTCATCGAGCCCGAAGGCGCTGGCACGGTGCCGGCGCTCGGCGCCGAGCTCGAGGAAGCTGTCACGGTCCACGAGCGCCTGGATGCGGGCGCGCGCGCCGTCGCCGGGACGCAGCGACTCCGCGTCGACGCCCGGGACCTCGGCGCTGATCTGGTGCGGCATGTCAGGCTCCCCGGCTCACGCGGCGCGGAACAGCAGGGCGGCGTTCTGGCCGCCGAAGCCGAACGAGTTGCTGAGGACCGCGCGGATGCGCGTCGAGCGCTCGCTGCCGTGGACGACGTCGAGGTCGATCTCGGGGTCGAGCGTCTCGATGTTCGCGGTCGGCGGGACGACCCCGTCGCGGATGGCGAGCACGGCGAAGGCCGCCTCGATCCCGCCGGCGGCGCCGAGGAGGTGTCCGGTCACCCCCTTGGTGGAGGTGACCGCGAGCCGGTCGGTGTGGTCGCCGAAGACGGACCGCAGCGCCAGCGCCTCGGCCTTGTCGTTCAGTGGGGTGGAGGTGCCGTGGGCGTTGACGTGATCGACGTCGCCGGCGGCCGCGTCCGCGTCCTCGAGCGCCCGGCGCATCGCCAGCGCCGCGCCGCCGCCGTCCTCGGGCGGTGCCGTGATGTGGTGGGCGTCGGCGGAAGCACCCGCACCGGCGAGCAGCGCCAGCACGTCGGCCCCGCGCGACCGGGCGTCCTCGGTGCGCTCGAGCACGAGCACCCCGGCACCCTCGCCGATCACGAACCCGTCGCGGTCGACGTCGAAGGGTCGCGACGCGGTGACGTCCTCCCGCTTCGACAGCGCCCCCATCTTCGCGAACGCGGCCACCGAGTACGGGGTCACACCCGCCTCGACTCCACCGGCGAGAGCGACGTCGGCGGTCCCCGAGCGCAGTAGGTCGCGGGCGACGTGGATCGCCGACGCCCCGGCGGCACAAGCGGTGTTGACGGTCATGTTCGGGCCCCGCGCACCGGTCTCGATGGCGATCTGGCCGGCGGCCATGTTGGACAGCATCTTGGGGACCATCAGGGGACTGACCCGGCCGCTGTCGAGGAACGAGGCGTGCTGCTCCTCCCAGGTGCCGCTCCCGCCGATACCGCAGCCGAGGATGATCGCGGTGCGGTCGGCGAGGGCGTCGTCCAGACGGCCCTCCTCGAGCGGAAGGCCGGCGGCGGCCAGCGCGTCGCGAGCCGTCAGCAGCCCGATCTGGGCGAACCGGTCGAGGCGACGCGGCGCTGCGCGTCCGAGCTCCTCGGCCGCGTCGAACGGCGGGACCCGGCACGAGATCGTGACGTCGGTCCCGGCCGACACGAGGTCGGGATCGAACGCGGCGGCGGGCTCGCCGGAGCGGACCCCCTTCCAGGCACCGTCCACCCCCCGCCCCGCGGGGGTGAACAGCCCCATCCCGGTGACAGCTACGTCGGTCACGCCTGGACCTTCGCCTTCTCGTCGATGAGCCTGACGGCGTCGCCGACGGTCCGGATGCCCTCGAGCTCCTCGTCCTCGATGGTGACGCCGGTCTCCTCCTCGACGGCGAGCGTCATCTCGACCAGGTCGAGCGAGTCGAGGTCGAGCGACTCGAAGGTCGCGTCGGGCCCGACCTGGTCGTCGGGCACCCCGAAGGTGTCGACGAGGATGCGTTCGACGGTCTCGTAGTGTGCGCTGTCCATGGTGTCTCCTTCTCGCGGTCGGTTCTCTGGTCGGTCGTTCGTCCGGTCTGTCTCTCCCTCTGCTGCCTGTCTCTCTCCCGTCGGACCTCCGTCCGGTCGCTCGCCTCCGGTCAGATCGCGGCGCCGCCGTCCACGGGCAGGACGGCCCCGGTGATCGCCCCGGCCTCCTCCGAAGCGAGGAACCGGATCGCCGAGGCCACCTCGTCGGCGGTCACGGGTCGTGCGATCGGGGTCCGGTCGATGAACGAGGCGCGGGCCTCCTCGGAGAGCTCCGCGGTCATCGCGGTCTCGACGAAGCCTGGCGCGACGGCGTTCACCGTCACACCCTTGCGCGCCACCTCGCGTGCGAGCGACCGGGTGAGACCGATGAGCCCGGCCTTCGCGGCCCCGTACGCGGTCTGGCCAGCGTTGCCTCGGAGACCGACGATGGAGGTGACGAGGACGATGCGACCCGACCGTGCGCGCACCATCGGCCGGATCGCCGCGCGACAGGCGAGGAACGCGCCGCGCAGGTTGATCTCGTGGGTGCGGTCCCACCGTTCGGTGGTCAGCCGCATCAGCAGGTCGTCGTCGAGGAGGCCCGCGGCGTGGACGAGCACGCCGAGGCGGCCGAGCTCACCGGCTCGCTCGACCCCGGCGGCGATCGTCGCCTCGTCGGTGACGTCGAGGTGGACCGCCTCGGCACCGCGGCCGCAGTCGGCCGCGATCGCCTCCGCGGTGTCACGGGAGCCGCGGTAACCGACCAGGACGGTCGCGCCGTCGGCGGCGAGCGCCCGTGCGGCGGCGGCCCCGATCCCGCCGGAGCCACCGGTGACCAGCGCGATCCGATCGCTCATCGCTCCGCCTCGCGCCACTCGAGCAGGCAGGAGCCCCACGTGAGGCCAGCGCCGAAGGCCGTGAGCAGGACGCGGTCCCCGGCGTGCAGCCGCCCGGCGTCGCGCGCGTCGTCGAGCGCGATCGGGATGGAGGCGGCCGAGGTGTTGCCGAACCGGTCCACGGCGACGTGGGCCTGATCGTCGCTGATGCCGAGGCGGGATGCGACCGCGTCGAGGATGCGGGCGTTGGCCTGGTGACCGACGAAGAGATCGACGTCGGTGATCCCCGCACCCGCCGCGTCGAGCACGACGCGGGACGAGGCGGTCATGGAGGTGACCGCCTGCCGGTAGACCTCGCGCCCGTTCATGCGCAGGGTGTGCGCCCCGTCATCGACGGTGTCGACGTCGGCCGGTCGGCGCGTGCCTCCGGCGGGGATCATGAGCACGGACGCGAGCGCTCCGTCGGACCCGAGATCGAAGGGACCGATCGCGGCGGACGAGCCGTCGATCACGAAGGCGCCGGCGCCGTCGCCGAAGAGCACGGCGGTGGTCCGGTCCCCGGGATCCACGACCCGGGTCATGGTCTCCGCGCCGATGAGCAGCACGCGTCCAGCGATCCCGCTGGCGACCATCGACGCCGCGACGGCGAGCCCGTACACGAAGCCCGAGCAGCCCGCTCCGACGTCGAAGGCGGAGCAGCGCAGGCCGAGCGCGTCGGCCACGACCGGCGCGGTCTGGGGAACGACGTGGTCCGGGGTCGTCGTCGCCAGCACGACGGCGTCGATCTCCGGCGGGGTGACCCTGGCGTCCGTCAGTGCCGCGAGCGCGGCGCGGACCGCGAGGTCCGACGTCGCCTCGTCGGTGGCGACGCGACGGCGCTCGCGGATCCCGGTGCGGCTGGTGATCCACTCGTCGCTGGTGTCCAGCAGTTGGGCCCAGTCGTCGTTGGTCACGACCTCGTCGGGCAGGCCGACGCCGAGCCCGGCGACGGCGGCGTGGAGCACCCCCGTCGTCGCTGCCGTCGGCGAGCTCACCGGGAGAGCCACACCAGGGCCTCCCCCTCGGTGACGTGCTGCTGCGGGTTCGTGAGCGGCCCGCCGACGCGACCCGCTCTCGGGGCCCGGACCGGGGCGGAGCGTCCGCCGGCGTCGACCGCGGCGACGACGTCGCCGCGCTCGACCTGCGCGCCGCTGTCCACGAGGGGACGGGCACGGCCGCTCATCGGCGCGACGCACACGACACAGGCGGGGATGGTGATCATCGCGCACCCACCTGCTCGCGCACGACCGTGGCGAGCGCCTCCGGTCCGTCGACGGCGACCGCGTCCGCGTCACGCACGGTGCGGCGGGCGAGCCCGCGCAGGACGCCGCCGGGACCGGCCTCGATGACGGTGCGGATCCCGAGGGTCGGGAGTCGTTCCTGCACCTCGCGCCACCGGACCGTCGCGAGCGTCCCGTCGATCAGGCCGCGGGCGATCTCCGGACCGGTGGTCGCGAGCTCCGCGTCCGACCCCCGGATCAGCGCGATGGCCGGATCGCGCGGCGCGCTCCGACGCACGGCGGCCGCGACACGGACCACCGCGGACGCCATCGCCGCGGTGTGGAACGCGCCCTCCACGTCGAGCGTGCGCACCCGGCCGCCGACCTCCCGGCACCGCTCGACCGCCCGCGCCAGCGCATCCGGGTCGCCGGCGATGACGACCTGCCCGGGGGCGTTGTCGTTCGCCACGCTGACCCCGTCGATCCCCGCGATCGCACTGCGGACGTCGTCCGCGTCCAAGCCGAGCACCGCCGCCATGCTCCCCGGCGAACGCTCACACGCCGTCGCGTAGGCGCGGGCACGCTCCCCGACGAGGGCCGCGGCATCGGCCGGGTCGAGCGCCCCCGCGGCGGTCGCGGCCGTGAACTCACCCAGACTGTGTCCGGCGACCACGGCCGGTTCGACCCCGACGTCGGACAGCGCGCGCCACGCGGCGAGCCCGGCGGCGAAGATCGCCGGCTGGGCGACCGCGGTCGTCGCGCACGCGGCGGGATCGTCCGCCAGACGCGCGAGATCGGGGATCCCGCAGGCGCGCCCGACCTCGTCGAAGGTGGCCGCGGCGGGGTGTCCGTCCCAGGCGGATGCCATCCCGGCCCGTTGCGAGCCCTGCCCGGGGAACACGACGGCGGTCGTCATCGACTCCCCCGTCGCCCGCTCACCGTCCGCGTGTTCATACGTCCTCTCCTACCGGTCCTCGTCGACACACCCGACCACGGGGTGCCCGCCGGTCGGAGCCGCGCGGTCGATCCCGTGGCCGCCCCCACTCTTATCCGATGTTGACACTGACGTCAATGTCGAACGGGGGGGGAGGGGGCGAGGTCGCCGCTGAGCGCGGACCCAGCGTGCGCGCAGCGCTCACGACGCGCGGTGGGGTCCCACGGGCGCGGACTGACGATCGCGGCCGACACGGCGGGGTGCTCCCCGCATCCCGGTAGCCGCGACCTCGCGGATATCCGAGGTCGGCCCCACCCGGAT